>CAZVHN010000498.1:0-2781 GCA_964626895.1 uncultured Chloracidobacterium sp.
ATGCAGTTCCCTACGCAGTAGCGTACGCAGATGAGTTGGTTAAGGCTTACTCCTTGTTGAATGAAGCGGCGGCTGCGGTCGCGAAGGATGATGAGGAATTTGCCCGCTATCTGCGCAATCGTGCCCGAGATTTGTTATCCAACGACTATGAGTCAGGCGACGCAGCCTGGATCACAGGACATTTCAAGAATCTTAACGCGCAGATTGGCTCGTATGAGGTCTACGACGACGAACTCTACGGCGTAAAGACGTTCTTCTCTTTCAGTCTCTTGAGTACGCGCCGGCAGGAAACCACGGCGCTGCGGCAGGCAATGCGAGGATTACAGGCGCTGGAGGATTCACTCCCTTACGAGAATCACAAGAAGATCAGGGAGGACATACCAGTCGGCGTCTACGATGTCATTGCTGATTTTGGTCAGTCGCGCGGCGGAAACACGGCTACAATCCTGCCTAACGAGAGCTACCTGGCGCGGCGTTATGGACGGACGATCCTTTTGCGCGCAAACATCATGCGCGAGCCGAATATCTTTCAGGGCACCTCGCGGACGTGGGAAGCCGCGATCGCCGCTGAGCATAAGAATGATCTAAGTGCCGACGGAAACTTTTATCGCACGCTCTGGCACGAGGTGGGACACTATCTCGGCGTCGACCGAACTAAAGACGGCCGCGACCTGGATGAAGCTCTTCAGGAAAACTCGAGTGCGATGGAGGAGATGAAGGCCGATCTTGTCTCGCTCTTTGTGGCCCCATCACTGCGGAAGAATAACTACTACACCGACCCGCAATTACGCTCCGTTTATGCCAGCGGCATCCTCCGCGTCCTCCAGAACAACAAACCGCGGCGGGACCAGCCTTACAATACGATGCAACTCATGCAGTGGAACTTTTTCCTGGAAAACGGACTGTTGAGTTTTGAACAGGGAAGACTTCGAATTCATTACGACAAGTATCACGACGTGGTCGGCAAGCTGCTGCGCAAAGTCCTGGAGGTGCAGCATCAGGGAGACAAAGCGGCGGCGGTGCGGTTCATCGAGCAGTACACAACGTGGGATGACAATCTGCACGGTGCGATCGCGATGAACATTCGCGACCAGCAGCGCTATCGGTTCCGGCTATTCAAGTATGCCGCGCTTGGGGAGTGAATTGCTTTACTACAGAACCGCGAGCGGTAGCGATCTGATCCCAAACTCAACTTTTGGAGCGCTGCGGTCGAAAGCACAGGGCACGATCAAAAGGACATCTCAAGCCCCGCTAACTTGCAGGTAAGGAAGGCGGACCCTGTCCCCGCCTCAAGCTTGAAAGCCACTCAGCAATGCCGGGGAGATTGAGGTTCGACCATTTGCGAGCCATGCGAGGAAGTTCATTTGGACGACGAGAATGAATTGAGTTGTTAATCAATCTAAACGATTTTTGTTTTCGTCGTAAGAGCGGGGACAGGGTCCACCTTCCTTACCTGCAAATCAGCGGGGCTTGAGCCGTCACTTCCGAAAAGCATCCCCGCCCAGAAAATTCTCACGTAAGTAGACGACCGTCTCATGCAGGGTCTCGCCGGGATCACGAGGCTTGAAGTTGAGTTCACGTGAGGCTTTCGTGCAGTTGAGATACCAGAAATATTGGGCCATCTCGATTGCTCCCGGCTCAACTGGCGAGGCCATGTGCCACTGCTTAAACAGGGAATCAACCAGCTTCGCTCCGCTTACTGCGAACCTGGACGGCAGGGCCAGTTTCGGCGCTGCAATCTTGGTTAATCGCTCCAGGCGACCAAAGAATTTGTCGAAGGTCCAGTTGGCGGCACCGAGCAGGTAGCGCTCACCATGTCTGCCTTTTTTCATCGCCATACGAAAGGCTCTGGCGGCATCGCGCACGTCAACAAAGCTCAAACCGCCACCCGGCAGGGCGTTGATCTTGCGCGCCATGAAGTCGAGCACTACTTTCGTCGAACTTAAGCGTTCGTCTCCCGGACCGAGAAGCAGACTCGGATTCATAATCACCAGCCGCATGCCCTTGCCATTGAAGCTCTGGAGCGCCGCCAGCTCCTGGTAGGTCTTGCTTGCGTAATAAGGCCAGCGCGAGATGATGCCCAGTGGCGGGGGATACGTCTCGTCAGGAACAACCTCGCCATCTTTCGTCACTGCAATGGTGCCGCTGGTGGAAGCCATGACAATCGACTTCACACCCTCGACCTTTGCGGCCTCACACAACAGCCGGGTGCCTTCGACGTGAAGCGCATACATCTCGCGGGCGTCGTCGCGCTCGCGCGAAACCCGACCGGCGAGATGATAAACATCTCGAATTCCCTCAACCGCGCGGGTCAAGTCCACACTCTTCATGATCGAACCTTCCAACGGCTCGACACCCAAATCTACCAGCCAATCGGGAATCGATGTGGCCATTACGCGAATATCTTTAGCTCCCTCTTCCACCAACTGTCGCACCAGGTGTGAACCGAGAAAGCCTGTACCTCCGGTGATCAAAGTCGAGGCCCGCGGCCTTTTCTCAATCGCTGCGCGACGCTTAGTACCGGATGTGGCCGTAGTCATTCGCGCTGTCCGTTTTTGTGGGGTCTTCTTTGATGTTGTCACAGATGAAATAGATCGATCGATTTAATTTTGAAGGCTAGCTATTAGCGAATTGCATAGGATCACGCAAAGACGCAAAGGGAGCAAAGACGCAAAGAGGAACACCGAAAACGTCTGCATTGAAAAGCGGAGCACTGCAGAAGTGAGCAACTAATTTTCTGCGGATTATTTGTTTTCGTATCCAGGTTTTCTTTGCGTCTTT
>CAZVHN010000499.1:0-1869 GCA_964626895.1 uncultured Chloracidobacterium sp.
ACTCCCTGGTTTGACAGCACATAAAGATAGTTGCCGTAGATCAGCGGCGTTGGCATGTAAGATCCACGCGCCTGCTTGCTCCAGGCGATGTACTTGTTCGAACTAAGTCCCTTACCCAGAGTTATGTCGCCGGCGGCGCCCGCACGGATGACGAAAATAGGCGCCTCCGGACGACGGCCGCTCGCGACCACGATCAGATCGCCGGAGAAGACGGGCGTCGGCGCGGTTATCTTGGAGCTCCCGCCTAATCGCCACAGCTCTTTGCCGGTCTGCGGATCGTATCCACGGATAAAGTTCGAAGCGTTGGTCACGAGTTCCGCGCGACCTGCTCCGTCGTAAATGTTGGGTGTGCCCCACGAAGGGAGTTCTTCGCGAGCGGTTTTCCAAATGGTTTTGCCGGTTTTGATATCGGCAGCTATCAGAAACGACTCGCCCTGCGTGTCGCACTGGACGATAACCAGGTTCTTGTAAATGATGGCCGAACTTGCCGTGCCCCATTCATAGTCAGGCGCGTCGTAAGCGCCTGCGTTCAGCACGCCGAGGTCTTTTTTCCAAACGAGGCGGCCCTGCATGTCGAAGGCGTAGAGCCCTTGCGAGCCAAAGAAGGCGATTAGGTAGCGGCCGTTGGTGACGGGTGTGGAGTTAGCGTAACTTGCTTTGATATGTCGTTTCTCGCGCGGCACGCCGTCGTAAGCAGTTTTCTCCCAGAGCACTTTCCCGCTGCTCCTGTCGAGAGCATAAATCTTCCACTGGTGCGTAGAACGGTCTTCGGAGGCAGTCCCGTCACCGTAGAGGCCGTGGCGGAAACTGTCACCGCCACGGCTGCTGATTGCGGTCGTTACGAAAACTCGATTGCCCCAAACGATGGGACTCGAATGGGCCAGGCCCGGGATCCTGGTCTTCCATTTAACATTGACGCCTTTCTGCCCATCCCAACTTTCCGGAAGGTTGTGTCCTTCAGCTACCCCGGAAGCCCGTTCGCCTCTGAAAGAAGACCAGCGGTCCCGGTTGGACACTTGGGCGGAAAGACCGCCAACAAAAAACGGCAGCAACGCCAAAGACAGACTCCACTTCAGTTTCATATTTCTCCTCGTCAGTGGGCGAGACGCCTGCGCTCCCAGCGATTAGACATCCAACGCAAACAACTTAATCTCAGACTCATCTTCCGACAATCGAATCATACGCTCAAATCTCAAGCCAATCTTTTCGAGCAGCTTGATTGAGCTTTCATTGTCCGGATTAGTAATGGCAACCAGCCTGCCTATCCCCAGGACATCTTTTCCATAAGCCTTCACCGCAGCTGCGGCCTCGAGGGCATAGCCCTTCGACCAGAACGCCGGCAGGAAGGCGAAACCAACATCGACATCCGGTAACGAGTCTCTTTTTACTAGCCCGCACATCCCAATCGGAACTCGGTTTTCTTTCAGTTCCACCAAATACATTCCGAAACCGAAGCGCTCATAACTGGCAACCGGACCGGTTTGAATATACCGGACCGCATCCGCATGGTTACGAACGCCTTTGTCGCCGATAAAGCGTATGAACGACGGCTCATTGACGAGTTCAAGAATAAACTCGGCGTGATCAGCCGTCATCCGGCGCAGGACCAAGCGTTCTGTTTCAAGTACCCACAAATGATGCCCCTTGTCTGCTGATCTTTAGAAATGTTAGAGCAGGCCGTTGCGGATTGCGCTGGGGCTACAAGCTATTTAGTATCGGGTCAGTTTCACCAACAAGCCTCTCATTCACACCGAGCTTCAGCTCGGTGTATCTGCGGCTAACGACCCTGAAAACCGTTTAAACGGTTTCAGAGACTGGAGTTGGCTCTCAGCCCTGGCTGAAGCCAGGGGTGAATGAAACCGTCCGAAT
>CAZVHN010000500.1:0-9205 GCA_964626895.1 uncultured Chloracidobacterium sp.
TGAACGCGCGGCAGTGTTGGCCGGAGGCAAGGCCTTTGGTGGACCACTCGCACGCCAGGCACGCTTTGCCCTCTACACCCCGCGTCTTCCCACCTGGCACCATCGCCTGAAAGTTGGCGCTAGTTGGTTTTTTGAAGGTACCACTCCGCGTCCGCTCCTCCCTTTGGGCATTCGACGATGAAGTCGGGTGTCGAAGCGACTGTGGCCAAACTGGGCGAGAGCTGTGGACAGCCCTACCGCGTAATTGCGTCATTCGCGGCAATTTGTAGAGCGTAAACTGGTCAACGAGATATGAACAAAGCCCATCGAATAACAACAATTCTGATACTGCTTGCGTTGGCTTTGCCGGGTTGCAAGCGCGGGCGGTACCGTTCGGAAGTTGCCCCGGCGCCTTCACCGTCACCTGTGGTCGCGCCAGCCGTGGCTGAAGGTATTCCGGTAACGCTTCCGGTGCTGGACGCGCTGTTTGCCGACGAAGCCTTCACAGCCGAACTCAAATCGAAACTTCAGCTAACCGACGAGCAGATCGAAGCCTTGCGAAAAACCGCCAGTGCGGAAGTGTCGACGTTACGACAATCGAATGCGGAGCAGCAAATCGGCAATGCACAAGCCATTCGGCAACGCGCTACCACTGCGATTCGCGAAGTCGTGGGCGGGAAGACTGACGCTTTCCTCGCCCTGGCTCGCGAACACTGGATTAAAGGCAGCCACGAGCTTGAAACTGCTAAAGAAGCGGAGCCGGAGATTACGATGCTCCCCGGCCCTAACGCTGTGCCAGGCGACACGCGAATAGTTGTGAACATTCCCGCCTACCGGATGGATCTTTTCCAGGATGGATCGCTGGTTAAGTCTTACAAGATCGGTATTGGCTATCCACAGTTTCCGCTGCCCATCGGACTGCGCAAAGCGCAGACCATTATCTTCAACCCCACCTGGACGCCACCTGACGAGCCCTGGGTCGCTTCCATGAACATGACCCCCGGCGAGACCGTTAAGGCCGGCAGCCCGCTCAATCCGCTCGGGCCCATCAAGATCCCCATCGGCATGCCTTCGCTGATTCACGGCGGCAAGCCTCTTTCAAAGATCGGCACCTTTGCTTCGCACGGCTGCGTGGGACTAACGAACGCTCAGGTAAGAAATTTTGCCAGGATCCTGGCCCAAGCTGCGGGCAAGGATGTTTCGGAGAAGACTATCGCAGCGTACCTCAAAGACAGAACGAAAACTCGGGTTGTCAAACTTGATGAGTCCGTGCCCGTAGAACTTCGCTACGAGACAATCGTCGTCGAAGCCGGCGAGGTGCATATCTATCGCGACGTTTACTATCAGAACACAAACACGGAAGAGAACCTGCGCGCGGTTCTGGAGAAGCACGGTCTCAAGCTGGAGGACCTCAGCGAGGAAGAACGCACGCAAGCCTTGGAAGCCGTGAATGCTTTATCGGCGCACCCAAGGAAACCAGCTTCGTCAAAGCCGGCGAATGCGAATGCCTCGCCTGTGAGTTCTCAAGATAGCGCTGCCACCGGCAAAGATACTAAAACAAAACCGGCCCCAAAGAAGCCAATTAGCAAGAAACAGAAAGAGGTCGTGCTGAAAATCGCGGCTTTGAGTGGTAAGGGCTATCCAGCGCCCGTGGAACTGGATACTGGGACCGGGAAGCCGGTTCGGAAAGCTACTGAAACAGTTGGCGTCAAGTGAGGCGAAGCCGGGATCACGCGGCGGCCTCACAAGAGGCGAGCACCGGCTCCTCTTCCACAGGGGCGCCGGCTTCCCCGAAGTACGGTCGTCCGGACTCTATAGCCCCGAAGTACTCTTCAATGCGCCCGAGAATCTCATCTACCGAATGCGAATGATAGAGCGAGGTGCGGAAGAGTGCGCCGCCTTGAAGCCCGCGAGTAAATTGGCCGGCGAGCTGTTTCATACGATTGATGGCCGGGGTCTCAGGCATGTCTTCGCGCAACATGTCGAAATACTCGATCAGGATTACACGTTTGTCGGCGAGTGAAGGTTGAAAAGGCTCGCGACCCTGGCTGACATCTTCAATCTGACGAAAGATCCATGGATTTGCCATCGCCCCGCGGCCAATCAAAACTCCATCACAGCCTGTCTCAAGAAAACGCGCAAAGGCACCTTCGATGCTAGTGACGTCGCCGCTGCCCGACACCGGCACCTTCACCGCCTCCTTGATTTGCTTTACCAGGTCCCAATTCGCCAGCCCTCGATAGCCCTGTTCCTTCGTGCGACCGTGAAGAGCGATGTGCTCGACGCCGCATGCTTCGGCAAGCCTGGCGGTCTCCACGGCATTAATTGAGAGATCGTAAAAGCCTGCGCGAATCTTGATGGTCAATGGAATCGTGATCGCCTTCTTGATCTCTTTAAGGATTGTTTCCAGCCGTTCATGGTCCTTCAAGAGGGCGGAGCCGCCGCCGTGTTTCACTACTTTCGGGGCCGGACAACCACAGTTAACGTCGAGAATGTCTGCCCCAACCTCTTCCGCCATCTCCGCCGCCATCCGCATTCGCTCAGGCTGACCGCCAAAGATCTGCGCGGCAAATGGCCGCTCCTCTGCATAGAAACGCATTTGGCGCTTAGATTTCGGATTGCTGCGAGTTAAGCCTTCGACCGAGATGAACTCCGAAACGGTAAGCCCGACGCCGCCGCATCGTTTGAGTAGACGGCGAAAAGACACGTCTGTTACACCCGCCATCGGTGAAAGGATAAGCGGCGGATTGATTTCAATATTCCTGATTTTGAACGATTTGATCTCTGGCATCACGGCTTAATCGTAACAGGCGTTCCTATGTCCACCGACTTATACAGCTCACTGATATCCTCATTCTCTAACGCGACGCAGCCCCATGTCCAATCGCTCTGGGACCCGTTTCCGTGAATGTAAATCAAGCCACCTAGAGCCGTGTACTGAGGCGGAGCTGCCTTCTTTTTGATCGCGCTCACAATCTGATCGTGCTGGGCACGTGTGACTAACCCTGCGCGCAGGCCCCGCTCTGCATCTTCGATGTTCGGGTAACTAATGCCCAAAGATAGATAATAGGCGCTCTTCGGATTCTTGGTAAAAATGTAAAACTCACCCTCAGGCGTTGCGCGGTCTCCCTCCCGCTGCTTGTCGTCAACCGGGTTCAGACCGAGGCCAATACGATACGTCCGCACCACGGCGCCATTCGAATAAAGCTCCAACTGCCGCTGGCTCTTGAACACTACTATGCGTGGCTCCTTGAGCGGCAGCTCTAGATTCACCCTCTCCTGCACGAGGCGGTCTGACTCGCTCTTGATGGCCCCACGCGTCGCTTGAGGCTCTTTCCCCGAGATCCTCTGTTGGCACGCCAAGCCGATAACTAGAACCACTAGAAGGCAAACCGCAAGGGGGAATTGATACTTCATCGCTTCCTCAAAGACGACCCGATCATAGTGACACTACCATGGCTCAAACCTGCTCAGTGGCTAAAGACTCTTCACTCATGAGTTCAACAAGGATGGTTGCATCTTTTCGGGAGATTTGGCGAGCCGCGGGCAATGAGAGAACTCGCACTCTGGCTATTCGATCGCGACGCCGAATCGTTATTTCGTCACCTGGCTTTACCGTGTGGGCAGACTTGGCAGGCTTCGCATTGATGAGAACAAGTCCCGCCTCGCACAACTTCTGCGCAACCGTGCGCCGCTGGCAGAGACGACTTGCTTTAAGAAAGATATCCAGGCGCATTCAAGTCATAAGATCCATTGCTTCTGGTCCTGAGCAGCGACTTACTCATGCCGCGGCCCATGAAGTCAGTACCACCTCGCGGTAGAGATTGTGTGAAAACTCAGATACCACCGGCTTCAGCCGCGTGGTACTTCAGTTTTTACCTAAGCACGCAAGTAGCTAGTGCCTTCCTGGATACCACCGATTTTAATCGTGTGGAGCATCAGCTTCGGCCTTGGTGGACTTAAAAACAGGCAAAAGTTGAATCTCCACACGACTAAAAGTCGGTGGTATCTACGGAATGAGCCATGTCGCCATTAGGTTCAAATTGAGAGACCATGCGGCTGAAGCCGGTGGTATCTCGGGTTTTCACACAGTCGCGGTAGCGGGTGGGTCCTCGTTAGCTATGCTCCATCATCAAAGTCTGAGGATGGGACTAATCTCATGAGACCGCCGCGTGAGTGATGAGTAGCGTCAGGGCTTCTTATTCTTGTTCTTGTCGGCGTTCTTTCCCCGAGTGGAGTCATCAGTCTTTACCGCAGCAGCAGTATTGAGCTTCAGCAGTGGTTCGACAGATGCGCGGTAACTGTCGGAGATCTTCACATATGCGTCGTTAAGCAAATTGCGGAGATACATCTCTCGTTCCTTAGGCAAACGTTCCATAGTAATCGCCTCGCGCACCTGATTTTCATTGAAGACTGGCGTACTGCTCGCCTCGGTACGCTCATCGACGCGGAGGATTTGATAGCCATCATTAATCTGGAGCGGATCGCTGACGCCGCCGACTTTCACATTCTTGATTTGCTTGGCAATCTCGTCTCGAAGATTTGGCATTTCAAAACGGCCCACCTTGCCCTTGTTCTCCGGCGCCACGCGCACCCCATTCAGCTCGCGTTCTGAGTTAGCTGCAGCGAGCGCGCCAAAGTCGGTGCCGGCTCGTAACTGCGTGACCAGCTCCATCGCCCGGGCCCTTACGTCGGCTTCATTCTTACCGGCATAACTGAGAAATATCTCCGAGAGAACGACACTCTCCGGCTTAGTGAATTTGGTCCGGTTGGCTTCAAAGTATTTCTTCAGCTCGTCCAATGGCAGGCCGAAAAAGATCTTTCGGTCCACTTCCTGCTGAATCACCGCCTGCTTCATAATCTCAGTACGCAGGGTCTGACGTGTGCCTACGGGATCCAGCCCGCTTTCCCTCATCGCTTCGTCCAGTTTCTCGATGGTCGTGATTCCCTGCTCTTTCGCCACTTCCAGCATGCGGCGGTTAACTTCCGCTTCGACCTCGCTCGCCAGATCGAGTTCCTTGCCCCTTTGCATCAGGAGCTGCTCGTTGATGAGCGTGGCGATCAGGTCAGCCTGGTGCTTCGTAACTTCATCGATGGCCTGTTGCTCAGGCATGCCGCCCTGCTTAAGCGCTTCGATGCGCTGTTTGGTTTCGCGCCTCACCATCGATAGCGTGATCACATCCTCGTTCACCTGGGCAATTACTTCATCAACGACTTTGAGTTCAGCCTCCTGGGCTAATGCGGCCGATGAAACAAAAGGGAGCAGCGCAAACGGCATTAGCGCCGCAAATGTAAGTGATATGAATCTAGATTTCACAAGATTACTCCTGGTATTAATTGTTATTGATCAGTTGTCCGTTGTCCGCAGTTGTAGGGGCGTCCCTCCGTGGGCGCCCCAGGTTGACCGGATACCACGTGCGCGACTTTTTCTCAACGATAGGGCGCCCACGGAGGGACGCCCCTACAACTCACAAGCGCGTTGCATTCTAGTCTTCCACTCGGAGTTCCAGCAACACCTCGCGGGCCACCCGAAGCACGCCGTCAGCTTGTTCATCGCTCAGATTCATGCGTAGCACGCCGCTCGGGGTGAAAGTCGCGCGCTCTCTGGTGCTCACTAAAACCCGCAGCTTCTCTGGCGAAATGCACGCTTTCTCGCCAAACTTTATCGCCATCCCATCCGCTGTTTTGTCTATTGAAATCACTCCGACTTCTTCCGCCAGCCGCCGCAAGCGGGCATAAGCGAAGAGTTCTTCCACCGGCGGGGGTAATCGTCCGTAACGATCTTCAGTCTCCCGCCGAATATCAGCTAGAGTTCCTTCGTCGCGTGCCGAGGACACTCTCTTATAGGTTCTGAGCCGCTGGCCCATGTCCTGAATGTAATCATCGGGAATAGCAACATTGACGCCGAGGTTGATGGAAACGCTGGTCTCATCATCCACCTGCTCGCCGCGAAGTTCGGCTACCGTGCGCTCGAGCATCTGCGTGTATAGATCGAACCCGAGCGCGTCCATGTGGCCTGACTGCTGTCCACCCAGGAAGTTTCCGGCGCCACGCAGCTCCAAGTCCAGAGCGGCGATGCGGAACCCGGCTCCCAGATCTGAGAATTCCCGAATGGCCGCCAGCCGGCGTCTGGCAATCGGCGAAAGCTCCTGTTCACCTGGAATTAAAAGATAGGCGTAAGCCCTGCGATTTGACCGCCCTACACGGCCGCGCAGTTGATAAAGCTGAGAAAGACCGTAAGCGTCGGAGCGGTTTATGATGATTGTGTTGGCACGGGGGATGTCTATTCCATTCTCGATGATGGTGGTTGCCACGAGAACATCATATTTGAACTCAATGAAATCGAGCATTACTCGCTCCATCTCCTTCTCGTTCATCTGGCCGTGGCCTACCGCAATTCGAGCCTGCGGCACCAGGCGTTTCAACAGTGCCGCAATCGTTTCGATTGTCTCTACCCGATTGTGGATAAAAAAGGCCTGGCCGCCCCGGCCAAGTTCCAGCTCGATGCCCGACTTTATGACATTCTCAGAAAACTGAACTACCTGGGTCTGGATTGCCAGTCGGTCGCGCGGTGGGGTCTCAATCAGCGACATATCCCTGAGACCCGTTAGAGACATGTTCAGGGTGCGCGGGATTGGGGTCGCCGAAAGTGTCAGTACGTCAACACGCTTCTTCAGTTGCTTGAGCTTCTCCTTGTGGGCAACGCCAAACCGCTGTTCCTCGTCTACCACCACCAGTCCCAACTCCTTGAACCGGACATCCTTTGAAAGCATCCGGTGCGTGCCAATGACTACGTCAATCTCCCCCGCCTCCACACGCTTTACGATTTCTTTCTGCTCCTTCGCGGAACGGAAACGAGATAGCAGTTCGACCTTTACCGGGAACGGCGCGAAGCGGGTGCGTAACGTATCGAAGTGTTGATAAGCCAGCACTGTGGTCGGTGTGAGTATGGCGGTCTGCTTTCCTTCCATCACCGCCTTGAACGCCGCGCGCATGGCAACTTCAGTCTTGCCGTAGCCCACGTCGCCGCACAAGAGACGGTCCATAGGTGTCGGCTCTTCCATATCTCGCTTCACGTCTTCAATCGCTGTTTCCTGATCCGGAGTGAGCACATATTCAAAACCATCTTCAAACTCTCGTTGCCATGGCGTGTCTGCCGCAAACGCGTAGCCGCCCACCAGTTTCCGCTCGGCGTAGAGTCGCAGCAGTTCGTCAGCCATGTCGCGCATGGCGCGCTTCGCTTTGGCTTTCGTCTTTTGCCAACCTAGCCCTCCGAGTCGGTCGAGTGTAGGTTGGTGCCCCTCGGCACTCGAATATCTTTGTACGAGATCCAGTCGCTCCACCGGGACATAGAGTTTGGCATCCTCAGCGTAGTAGAGCAGCATGAACTCGCCGCTGCGCGGGCCCAGATCGAGGATCTGCAAGCCGCCAAAACGTGCGATACCGTGGTCGACGTGGACAACGAAGTCGCCAACCTTCAGATCGCGAAAGTCGGAAAGAAAAGCTGCCGTTTTTGATTTTCGTTTTCTGCTTTCGGCCTTCGACCTTCTCCCTTCTGCGGAGACACCGCGACGCTCGAGGGCTTGCTCACCAGCCTCGTCAAACAGGTCGCCCTCCACGTGGACCAGCAGACGCGAGCCGGGCATTTCAAAACCCGCACTAAGCCGCCCCACCGTTACGATTGTTTCAGCCGCCGCCCCGGTCTCGCCGTTTTCACCTACCAAACGGAGCCGGGCATCAACCTGATATTCACCGAGAATGTCGACGATGCGTTCAGCCACGCCAAGACTCGGCATCACAAAAACCGTCGTAGTCCCACTCTCGCGTCCCCGTGCAATATCAGCGGCAAGATCGGCAAGCCGTCCGTGGTAGCGCATCACCGACTGCGTTTTCCATTCCACTTCCGGCGCCTGTTCGACTGTGGGAAAGAGAAACATCGGGTGACGTTTGGTGCGAATGCGACCCAGTTGAACTTTTGGGGATTCCGCCTCCAGCGCCAGCCGTTCGTCAGGTCCTGCCGCAGCCCGGCCCAGCGTGCGCAGTTCAATACGGGGTCTTTGGTCAATTCTCGCCCGTAACTCTTCCGTTGTCAGATACAGTTCTGCAGGAGCCAGCGCCAGATCATCTGCTGCTTCAGTCTCACTGAAACGATCAGCGAGTGATTGGTAGGCTTCACTGAGGTAAGACTCAATCCCCGATGGTTCATCGACTACCAGTGCAGCATCCTGGAGGTAGTCGAACACGGTCGAATCGCGTTCCCGCACAAGAGGCATGAACCACTCCCAGCCGGTAAATGCTTCGCCTTCATCGGCAAACACAGTTCGATCGCGAAGCGACCGCGCATAGCGCGCCTCGGACCAGCGCTCACGTGCGGCTTCCGACCAGTTGCGAAAGTCGCGCTTGGTTACTGTCAGCTCACGCATCGGAGCAATTTCGATCTGCGATAACTGAGTTGTTGAGAGCTGCGTTTCAGGATCGAATTCGCGAATTGACTCCACCGTATCGCCAAAGAACTCTATGCGAACCGGTGAGTCGAGTCCCGGGGACCACACGTCCAGAATGCCGCCGCGGATTGAGAATTCACCGATGGCGCCGACCGGATCTTCACGCATGTAACCCGAGGCCAGCAGTTTTTCGACAAGCTCCTCCGGGGAGTGGTCTTCATCGCGTTTAAGGAAGGCTCCCGCGCGAGTAATTTCGGCGGGAGCCACAGTCTTGCGGGCCAGCGCGCGAGCCGTCAGAAGCACGAAATCCTGGGAGTTGCGAGCCAGGCGCCAGAGAGTCAGCGCGCGCTGTTCAAGAGTTTCCGCATGGGGTGATGAACCGGCGTAGGGGTCGCTCTCCGAGGCGGGCAGGAGCAGCACTTCGTTGTCGCAATCAGTTTTCCCGGCCAGCGCGCAGTACCAGAAGCGAAGGTCCCGCTCTAATGGCTCGAGATCGCGATTTGATTGCGTGACGATAGCGAAGAGCCTTCCGGTTTGGCGCTGAAGGGCCGCCAGGGCCAATGCGCGAGCGGAGCCGGCTACCAACCCGCTGACTGATATCACGCGGGCGCCGCGTTCGATTTCGGCAGCGAGCTGTTTGAACTCCTGAGTCTCCGTCACTCGCTGCAACGCGTTACGCAAGCCTGAAGTTGTTTGAAGGGTACTCATTTAAGGTCAGTGGTCAGTGGTCCGTTGTCGTCAGTTGTAGGGGAGTCCCTCCGTGGGCGCCCGTCGATTAGCTA
>CAZVHN010000501.1:0-3142 GCA_964626895.1 uncultured Chloracidobacterium sp.
GCACCCCCAGACCAGGGCCGACAGTCCCGGCTGCCGCACCCCCAGACCAGGGCCGACAGGGGATCTCATCTCCCAGCCAACAGAATCCTCAATCCTGTGCAGGTGGCTCGTCCTGCGCCTTCTTGCGGCGTTTGGCTTCAGCCTGTCGGTAGCTCTCATTGAGCTCCAGTATGGTGGCGTGGTGCACAAGCCGATCAATGGCTGCCCTGGTGGTCATTGGGTCCTTGAAAATGGTGTCCCACTGAGAGAAGACCAGGTTGCTGGTGACAACCACGCTGCGGGTCTCGTAGCGCTCTGCCAGCAGGACGAATAGAACATCAGTCTCGTCGCGGTTGTAGGGGATGTACGAGATGTCGTCGATGATTAGCGCCTCGTAGCGATCGAGTTTCTTGATTAGCTGGTTCAGGTGCAGATCACGTTTTGCGACAAGCAATTCCTGAACAAGCATGGCAGCCGTCGTGTAGAATACGCGCCGTCCCCGCAGACACCACTCACGGGCTAAAGCAGTGGCAAGGTGAGTCTTGCCGGCACCGGGAATGCCGAAGATCAGGATATTTTCGCATTGGTCCAGAAAGTCGCCTTCAGCGAGTTCTTTCAGCCGGCCAGGAGACAGCGATGGTTGTTTCGAAAGCTTGAAAGCATCAAGGGTCTTGCCGCGCGGCAGCTTGGCTTGATTGATTAAACGTTCGGTTCGGCGGCTCTGACGCTCTGTGCTTTCTGTATGGGCAAGCTCGTGAAGATAGGCAATGTGCCCGAGCTTCTGCTTTTCTGCCTTCTCAGCAAAGTCTTGGTAGTTCCTGACGAACGACGATAGGTAGAATGAGCGCAAGAGCGTCTCAAGTTGGTCTGTTTCTTTCACGGGTGCATCTCCTTTTGTGCGCGTGACATGTGTGACAGCAGGACATCGTATGAGCAAAGATCTGGCGCTGGAATGTACACGGACGGCACCGCGCTCGGGCAATCGTCCTGAACCAAGTCCCGTACGGCGGCGAGCAACGGCAACTGCCCCGCCTCCAACAGCGTTGCAAGCGCCGCCTCTACATCTTGCTCGCTGCCCATGGCGGCAAGGTTCAAGATCGACAGATACTCCTTGTCGGCTCGCTCCGGGCGCTTCTGCGCCAGGGCATCATAGGCCTGACGGAAGACAACGCTGGGGAATAGCTCCTCGCGGTATTGGTAATTCGCGAATGCGCCGGGCTTCCGCATAAGGTGTGCGACCACATGGCGGTAGTTGATCTTCCTGGAGCCCGGCGCCTGCCGCGGCATCTCCTGCACCAACGTGTCGCCGAAAAATACGCGCACCACCTCCGGATAGGCCAAGGCTTTGAGCCCCCGACCAATCAATCGGCTGGGCACTGAGTAGACGACCTTGTCCACAGAAATGGTGCTGAACGATGTCACCGTAGGACGCACTTCTGTGGGGTCGTTCCAATCTCGCTCAGGCAAGTCTTTCATCACTCCCATCTCCTCTGCCAAGCGCTGCTTGCGCCCCTTGTTGCGCTGATCGAGTATGCGCCGGATGAACTTTTCGTACTCCGCCACAGATGCGAATTCTCGGCTGCATCTCAGTCTCAACGCCTGGTCCAGGGCATTCTTGAGCAGGTCATGACTCTTTTCCACCGAGCCGTTTTCATGGCTTACACCGGCATTATTCTTGCTTGGTGTGACTCCGTAATGATCCAGAAAGGCAGCCCAGCGCTCAGTGAAGACGTGCCGGTTACCGTGATTGTTAACCGCCGCCGTCAAATTGTCTGTCCGATGTTCTTCCGGGATCGCCCCCAGTTCAGCTGCTGCCCTCATGTATCCCATCGTCAGGCTATCGAAGCTCTCTGAGCGCGAAATGAAGGCAGTCTCCCATCGAGAATACGGCAACATGAAGTGGAACAACATATGCGGAAATGGCTGCCCATCAATCTTCACGTCAAGCTCATTGCAGTGCGTCCAATCAGACTGGCTCTGTTTTCCGGGGATATGCCGTTGTGGAAACATCACCTCCTGGTCTGGACCCTTTAACGCTCTCCACTTCAGGATGCGCCGTTGCAGCGTCCTCAAGTGGCTCCAGTTAAATTGCTCCGGATATTGATCAATCAGCCACTGCATCAAAGTCTGTGATTGCAAGCCCGAATCGATCTCCAGCATCGCCTCAAGCTCAGGACAAACCTCAGCGAACGCATCTTTGTGCGTCTGCCGCCACTTCCACTCTTTCGATCCACTCATCTGCCCTCCCGCCTTGATGTACTTCCTGGCAGTCCTCAACGACATTGCAGCCTTCTCGGTCGAAGCCTCCTGTGTCAGCGTTTTTGCGTATTTCATCAATTTCCTTACCTGCTTTTGTGTGCATGTCATAGCCAGCCTCGGTTACCCACCGATGACAAGCTGCGGCGGAACTCCGAAGAAGGCAAATTGAATCCGCGCACCAATCGTGGTGCGCCATGCGCGCTATCAAATATCGCTCAATGGCCTTGCGTGCACCAGAGCGGCGATATTCTGTATCTAATTTCGGTCGATACCCTGACGCTCAGCCCCATAACTGTTTTTTGGGGTACTCATGCTGATTGTCGCCAAGCGGCAATTCATATTGTCGCTGAACAGCCAACTTCATCGACTACCAGCAGGTCCGGAGCACAATATTTTTTTAGACACCGAGCGCGGGCGCTCGCACCGTCGCATTCGAGCAGCTGGTTAAGCATTTGGCTGGCTTTGACAAACCGTGTCGTATAACCTCGGCTGAGTGCGGCGCTGGCAAGATTTTGTGCAATCATCGTCTTGCCTAAACCGTTGGTGCTGACCAGCACCACATTGAATTTGTCATTCATGAAGTCTAGCGTAAGCAGCTCCTCGATCTGCTCCCGGTCGATTTGCGTTGGCCAGTCCCAGTCAAACTCAGACATTGGTTTGAATTGACCAATCTGAGCCTCTCGTAGCCTTCTCTCCAAGCTGCGCCTGTCCTTTTCCTGCTCTTCAGCCACGATTACCGGCTCTAACCAGCTTTCGCTGGCATAACGAGGTACTTACTTGTATGGCCTTATGTCAGTGCCACACCTCTCTTGACCAGGTTTCTTACTAGTTAGCCACATTCAATAAACTCCCCAGAAATGAGAAAGGGCTCCGAAGAGCCCTTTGTGCCAAACGGCAACCCAGT
>CAZVHN010000502.1:0-4218 GCA_964626895.1 uncultured Chloracidobacterium sp.
GAAGCCATGCGATTCGCGATGAATAAGATGCCACGCCCGGCAAAACGCTCCATGTACAACTCGCTGAAGAGCAACTACGAGATGATCGCTTGCCACGCCGGGCGCACCGACCCCGTCCACGATCGCATTATCGCCAAGAGCATGGAGCAGTATGTCGTGCCTATCGAGGGCCAGTGCGACATTCTGATCTGCCCTGTGCCGGACATGTCGCCTTACAGCATCAATTCGATTCTAAATCCGCTGCTCGTGCAGGTGATGGCGCTCGGCTATCACTTCAATATGTATCGCGGGAAGCCTCTGCTCAAGAAGGGCGGCACGTTGATTCTGCATCATCCCTGCACCGATGAATTCGACCACAACTTCCACCCGAGCTACATCGAGTTTTTCAATCGCCTGCTGCCTGAGACCCGCGACGCAAACGTCTTGCGCGATAAGTATGAACGGGAGTTTGCGAACAACCCGAGCTACGTCGAAATGTACCGGCGCGGAAACGCCTATCACGGCTCGCATCCTTTCTTCATGTGGTACTGGGGCGAGGGTGGGCGCCAGCATGCCGGTCACGTCATCGCCGCCGGTGCGGAGAACGCTCACGTTCCCGCCATGATGGGCTGGGAGCGCGCCGACAATCTGACCGAGGCCATTGCCATGGCTCGGAGTTATATGGGCAGCTCAGCAGAGATTACGATGTTGCACCAACCGATAATCGCGATCGCGGACATGGAGTGAAATGTCAGACTTTGGTTGGTCAGTTTAGAGTTCAAACTTTAGTTTGTGGTCGCGGAAAGACACAAGCTAAAGCTTGAACTCTAAACTTCCTGAATCATTGCAGTCGTCGGAAACCGAGATACGGCCATGAAGTTATCACCAACTGAAATCTACAACGGCCGTAACCTCTTTGTGATCGGCGGCACGGGTTTTCTCGGCAAAGTCACGTTGAGCATGTTGTTACACCGCTTTCCTAATGTCGGGCGGGTTTACGTAACTGTGCGCGCTCGCTCGCAGGAGGAATCGGAAACTCGCTTTTGGAATAGTGTGATCACGGCGCCGCCCTTCGATCCGCTGCGAGAGCGCTACGGCAGCGCGATGGAAGGATTTGTGCGCGACAAGGTGGCGGTGCTGGGTGGCGACATCGGCGACCCGAACTTCGGTTACACCGACGAGCAGGCGCAAAGAGTTGCCGACGATATTGATGTTGTGATCAACAGTGCGGGCAACGTGACCTTCAATCCAACTCTCGAGAGTGCCCTACGCACAAACGTAGTCGGCACCCAGAACGTCATAGCATTTACCAGGCGCATGAAGCGGCCTGCCTTAGTGCATGTGTCGACCTGTTTTGTAGCCGGCAACCGCTCGGGCGCAGTCTGGGAACGTGACCCGGTGATTGGCTATTTTCCTCGCAAACACGAACTGCCCGGGGTGGAGTTTTCGGTCGAGCAGGAAATCAAGGACTGCGCAAAGCTGGCAGAGCGAGTGAAGGAAGAAGCCAGGGACGCGATGATGGTGGCGCGCTTTCGGGATCTGGCCCGTAAACGGCTGATCGAAGAAGGACGTGATGAAGACGATCCTGATGCCCTCGGTTTGGCCGTTGCCCGGGAAAGAAAAGTCTGGACCCGCACACGGCTTACTGAGCTGGGAGTAGAGCGATCGGCCTGGTGGGGTTGGCCCAATATCTACACTTACACGAAAGCTCTCGGCGAGCAGCTTGTGGCCGCCGAAACGGGAATCGTGCGGAGCATCGTGCGGCCGAGTATCGTGGAATCGGCCCTGGCCTACCCTTTCCCTGGATGGAACGAGGGTTTTACGACTACGGCACCCATCGTCTTTCTCGTCCTCAAGGGACAAACGCAGATTCCTGCCAACGAGAAATTGATTCTGGACATCACGCCCGTGGATCAGGTGGCCTCGGTAATGCTTGCGGTAGCGGCCCAGGCCTGCGTGGAAGAGCCACAGTTGGTCCATCAGGCAGCCACCGGTGATTCAAACCCGAACAATGTGTCTCGAATCATCACCTTAGTCGGTCTTTACAAGCGCAAGCATTTTCAAGAGAAAGAGACCGGCGTAAAAGTCATAAACGAGATTGCCGCCAGAATGGAGCCACGTGCCGTCTCCACCGCGCGCTTTGAATCAACTTCCACCCCGATGTTCAACGCGGCAGCGAAGAAGGCTTCAACCTTGCTCGACCGCGCCCGCCCTCGCTGGGGCGGCGGACGCATGGGAGAGGTTATCGATCGGGTCAAGACGACTGTGGATCGGGTTCAAGAAATCACCCAGGAAACTACTGAAGCTTTCGAGCTATTTCGACCGTTCACGATCGAGAACGCCTACGTCTTCCGGTCGGACAACATTCGTTCGCTATTCGAGAGGATCAGAAAAGATGAGCAGTCACTGCTGACCTGGACTCCGGAGAAATTTGACTGGTACGACTATTGGATAAATATCCACTTACCTGGTCTTAAGAAGTGGGTCTTTCCAACGCTCGAAGAAGACATGCGGGAGCAGCCCAAGCGCGTTTACACTTATCGCGATCTGATTGAACTATTCGAGACTTCAACTAAACGTCATGCTACACGCGTGGCCATGCGTATCGAGCGTGATGGACGCAAAGAGCAATACACCTATGCCGACGTCCGAGAACTCGCAACCCGCGCCGCTGCTTTTCTCGCGAGCAAAGGAATTGAGCCCGGCGCGCGCGTGATGCTTTTCAGCCATAACGCGCCCGAGTGGGGTATGACTTATTTTGGCGCGCTGAAAGCGGGAGCGAGCTGCATACCGGTTGACCCGGAAAGCTCAACTGACGAAATCATCAATTTCGCTCGCGCAGGTGATGCGGCCGCAATCATCCTGAGTAAGAAACTCGAGCAAGAACACTCCGATCTCCGTCAACGGCTCGCGGACGATGGGTTGAAACTACACTTTTGGACTTTCGATGATGTCTTCGCCCTCCCCGATGAAGAGACGGAAGATCGGGGTATCGCAATGCTGCCAACAAAGGTCCAGGCGCAGTCAGTTGCTTCGCTAATCTTTACGTCGGGCACGACCGGCAATCCCAAGGGCGTCATGCTTTCGCATCGCAACCTCACCAGCATGGTCTCGATGCTGTCTTCGGTATTCGACATGTCGACTCGCGACGGCGTGCTTTCCGTCTTGCCACTTCATCACACGTTCGAGTTTTCCACCGGTTTCCTGACCCCGCTCAGCCGCGGAGCGCAGATCACTTACCTGCCCGAGTTGACCAGCGACGCACTCGCACGGGCAATCAAGAACGGACATGTGACCGGGATGGTTGGAGTGCCGGCTTTGTGGGAACTTCTGCATCGTCGCATCAAGACCCGGTTTTACGAACGCAGCGACTGGATTGGCAAGACCGCTGACGTGCTGATTCAGGCGAATGCCTGGGTGCGCGAGAAGACCCCACTCAATCTTGGGCCGTTTGTCTTCTATCCGATTCACGAGGGTCTTGGTGGCCGCATCCGCTATTTCATTAGCGGCGGCTCTGCCTTGAACCAAAAAATCCAACAGGATTTTCAAGGTCTTGGATTCACAATTCTGGAGGGCTACGGTTTGACCGAAGCCTCGCCGGTGCTAACGGTCACCCGTCCCGAGAATCGTATGCTCACAGGCAGCGTGGGCAAACCTCTCCCGGGAGTTCAGGTCAAGATCGCTGGCCCGGATGTAAACGGAGTGGGCGAGGTCATCGCACGGGGGCCCAATGTGATGCTGGGCTACTACGACAATGAAGAGGCAACGCGTAGCACGGTCATCGAGCGTTGGCTTTACACTGGCGATCTCGGCAAACTCGACGACGACGGCAACCTCTATCTGGTGGGACGTTCTAAGGAAATTATCGTCGATACAAATGGAAAGAACGTCTATCCCGACGAACTTGAAGAAGTCTACTCAAATTCGCCATACGTGAAAGAGCTGAGCATCGTAGGTCTGCCCGACGGAATCGGCGAGAAAGTTGCCTGCCTGGTTGTTGCCGACGATGAATACGACATCTCACTTTCGCGCGCCGACTTGCGCCGGCGCGTCGAAGAGCATTTCCGCGACGTGTCTGCATCACTTCCCTACTTCAAGCGCGTTAAAGTGCTCCACTTCACGGACATCGAGTTGCCGCGCACGGCTACCCGCAAAGTGAAACGCCGTGAGGTGCTGGCGATTATGGAAGGGCTTGAACAAAGCCAGAAGGTCACAAAAGCATCCGTCGGGGGCGAAGCA
>CAZVHN010000503.1:0-1972 GCA_964626895.1 uncultured Chloracidobacterium sp.
CCCGTGCGGGTAGAGCCGTTGCAATATTTCCCTGTGGTGCGCGACCTCGTCATCGAGATGACGGATTTCATGGTCAAACTCAAGAGCATCAAGCCGTGGATCATCCGAGAGGACGAGAAGCCGTTGACTGACGGGGAGTTCCTCCAGACCCCAGAGCAGTTAGACAACTACAAGCAGTTCAGCATGTGCATCAACTGCATGTTGTGCTACGCCGCGTGCCCGGTCTATGGATTGGATCAGCACTTCATTGGGCCGGCGGCCATCGCCCTGGCGCAACGCTATAACATGGATTCCCGCGACCAGGGAGCGAACGAGCGTGTCAACGCTCATCCAGAAGCGGACAAATTTGAACAGTGCCGAAAACGGGGAACGTAGATTGCATCATCGCCGAAGGCGCGTTGCGGACCAAGATGCATCAAGGGAATCTAAACATCGTCCTATCATCGCTTTGTAATCTGCCTGCGGAGGGGCCACCTGGTACTGTCGATTCGCAGTCCCCGGTCTGACCGCCGGCATTACCGCAACAGCTTGTGGCCGGCGGTGTTCAGATTTCTACGTTTCCTCATGATTGCCGACAACGAGCGCCTCGATATTCTCTCCCAACACGAGGGGATTTGGGGTTGCACGTTTGTCGGTGAGTGCACGAAGGTCTGCCCCAAGAACGTGGATCCAGCCGGAGCTATTCAGCAGTACAAGTTGAAGGCGACGACGGAGTGGTTCAAAGACTTCCTGATGCCCTGGAGGGCAAAATGAAAGAGACGCCTGTCTACACGGAATACCATCCCAGGTGGTACCGCGCGCCAGTGTCGACCTACTGGTGGACTCGCCAATGGAAATACCTGAAGTTCATCCTGCGAGAGCTGAGCAGCCTTTCTGTCGCTTACTTTGTGGTGCTCACCCTGCTGCAGCTCCGCGCCTTGGGCCGGGGACCGGCCAGCTACGCGGCATTCCAGGAGTGGTTGAAGTCGCCAATCGTCATCGCGCTTAACGTGGTGAGTCTTCTCTTTGTGCTGTTTCACACGATTACCTGGTTCAACCTGACGCCCAGTGCAATGCCCGTGCGCGTGCGCGGCAAGCGCCTGCCCGACTGGATGATCGCGGCGCCCAACTACGTCGCGTGGCTGGCGCTCTCGGCGGTCATAGCTTGGCTCATCTTGAGAGACTAAGATGGCAAAAAGATCCAATGAACCATTTCTGTGGTCACTCTTCAGTTCTGGTGGCACTGTGGCCGCCTTTCTGGTTCCCGTCCTGCTCTTCTTTTATGGCCTGGCATTTCCGTTAGGATGGCTCGCATCACCTGGCTATCAAAGTACGTTAGCTTTGGTAAGGCATCCCCTGACGCGACTGGTTTTGTTCGTGCTCTGCTCGCTGCCGCTGTTTCACTGGGCGCATCGCTTTCGCTTTACGCTCTACGATGGATTGCAAATCAAGCATCTGAATGAAGTTATCATCGTATTCTGCTATGGCGGAGCGGTGGTCGGCACGGTGGTGGCAGGCTACATCTTGTGGAACATTCCCTAGCAAGGGGCAAGTGCGGCTCATGCGCGGCTTGACTGACATGAATTGCCTGAACTCTCTACGAGGCGATAGTAGAATATCGTTGGACTCCAGGGAACCTCGCGCAGACTTAGCCAATAGGCGGCCTTTCACCAGCGGACCAGTAGGACATTCCTCGCGCGCGCTGATCTTTCATCAAAAGCCAGACGCCCTCTGCCATCACGCGCGTAGGTATTTATCGTCCCAATAGGAGGCCTAAAATGCCCAACGAGACCCCAAAAAAGATCGTGCAGAATTTGACCGCGAAGCGCCTCAAAATTAAGGGCGCCGGCGGCATTGAACTAGTGCTGGCGCCGTTTGAAAAGGAGCGCAAGCTTTCGGAGAAGCAACTGGAATTGTTTCCCGGTATTGATGGGCTGGAAATGCGGAATTTTGTCCGGGTACTTGGTGAGAAGGGTCCGGTAGACTTCGAAAC
>CAZVHN010000504.1:0-2195 GCA_964626895.1 uncultured Chloracidobacterium sp.
TATCAACTGCGCGTGCGATCAGGCCCAACTCGGTCACGGCCGACTCAAGCTGCTTTCGCAAATCAGCAGGATTGCCCTCCGACTTGATGATGAACGATCCAGCGTTGAATTGCTGTTCGCCCACTTTGAAGGGGTCTTCTGCCGCGTTCATTTTCAGATCCTTCAATCTAAAACGCAGCGTAGCGAGGGTATTCTCAGTATTGTGGTTGATGATGTAACCCGCAGTCGAGTCGGAACCAACGAGCCTACCTCGCACACGCGCGTCACTGATCAGCAAGGTCGCCGGCGCCTCGAGAACGACCCTGTCAGTCACCCTCACGGTCTTGACGTTGCGGAGTGCGCCGAGCGTCCAACCGGTATCGTCGTAGGGTCTCGGGTCATTCACGTTGTAATACTGGGTGTCCATCATCATGTCCGCCATCCGCGAATAAGGCTGGTCCATGCGCACAACGTATGAGCCGGCTGGGAACTTCTGATCCTTGATGGTGATCTCTTTGTTGGCGGTATGGACTTCCACGCCCATCAGACGCAATAGGTTAACCATGTCAGCCGCTTCCACCAGCCGCGGTTGATCAGCCGGGATGACGTAGGCCGCCGGCCCTTCATTCGTCGCCTTGGCAACGGCTCGTTTGCTCTTGAGGTAGAAATTCCCGAGGAACCGATCTTTATTATTGGCCACAAAATTCATGGCCAGGAGAATCCCGGATTGCTGCATGTTGACGTTGTTACGCAGCGACCACTTTACGCGCGGAAGTGGCGGGTTCGGGCGAAACCAGTCGCGCTGCGCTTGCTGGTTGACGGTGCGGTCCATTGTGTCGGCCCCACCGTTGCCGAAAGTTTCATAGAACCGGCCAATACTGTTGTGGCCGTTGGCTACATAGAACATGTAGTTTGGCGCCCAGCCGTCGTAGAAGCCGTGGGTCCAAACGCCCGGAACGCCCCGCTTCGTCAGCTCCTCCACTTCGTGATAGGCAAGGAGATTCCATTCGTCGATCGTAATCGGATCCAGCCAGGCGTTGTAAGGACCGGTGCCGGTGGACGTGTAAAGGAGGGAACTGACTCGTGAAGGTCGTGCAGGACCGCGGGATGGTATTCCAGGAATGTCTTCATCATGTTGCGAGTGAGCGCCAGCGCCATGCCGAGCCCGTCGCGATTGTTGTCATGCGCGACGTATTTGCCCCAGTAGACAAGTGAGGGCGCATTCTTCGCCGGGTTGGCTTTGCGATAGTTGTAGATATCAACCATCTTGTCTCGGCCATCAACTTCGAGCACCGGGGTTATCAGTACGATGACGTTTTTGCGAATGGCTTGAATGAAGGGGCTCTCCTCGACCGCGAGCCGATAGGCAAGTTCCATCAACATTTCTGGCGAACCTGTCTCCGGGGAATGAATAGAGCCGGAGGCCCAGTAAAAAGCTTTGCCTTCGCCGATTAGTTTTTGCGCTTCCGCTTCAGTAAGCCTGCGCGGATCGGCAAGCTTGGCCGTGATCTCTTTGTAGCGATCGAGCTTTGCGAGTAAAGCTTCATCACCAACAGCAACCAGAATCTGCTCTCTGCCTTCCTCCGACCGCTCCGGCGCGGTAAAGACGCGCACTCGCGGACTAGCCTTGGCGATCTCACGAAAGTAACGGTGGACGTCCTTCGTGTAGGTGAGCTTGTTGGGCGTGCCTACCACGTAACCGAGAACCTTGTCCGGCGAAGGAACGCTTGCCGACATCGGCAGATGATCGACTAACTCCGTCATGAAGTAGGTTTCGGTCGTGTACTCCCTGATCTTCCTGGAATAGTCGTTGTCGGAGGCGGCGCTGTCGCTGTGCGCGCGAGATGCGGCCTCGGTACTGGCCTTCGAGGTTGCCGTCCGATTCTGTGCAACACCGCGAGTAGCGCTCGGCAGAACAATGATTCCAAAAGCAAGTGCGAACAACGCCACCTGCTTGCTCACGAAGAACAGGCGTCCTGGGTTCATGATGGCCTCCATCCGAGATTGGGTTGAATTCAACGGGCGTGCGGTCGGCATCTTACGAGGCCTGGCCGTGGGAGTAAAGTACATTCACAACGGGTAGTGTCATATTCTCATAATCGCGCTGCTCAGTCCGCATGGCGGATGACTAAGAGGATCCGTAAAGACAGATGCTTTAGCACTCAACCTTGAACTGATCCCTCAAGCTGAGGAAATTTACAGGTTGGGAAGGTTGG
>CAZVHN010000505.1:0-8828 GCA_964626895.1 uncultured Chloracidobacterium sp.
CTGGCGCCGGTCGCGCGGTTGTAACTCATCAGGCGCCAGCGGTCGGCCTCAAATCCGGCAGTCGCTTGCGAACGATAGAGGATATGTTTGCCGTCCTTCGTGTAAATCGGGCTGTCCTCATAACCACGGTTTCGAACCGTAATGTTTTTGGCCGCGCCACCTGCGGTTGGCACGATGTAGACGTCGCTGTTAGTGGAGATTGCTTCAACCTTGTCAGGGTTGCGTAGGTAGGCTAACTCTTTTGAGTCCGGCGAAAACGCATAATCAACGTCGCCTGCCACTGCATAAGGCGGCGCGTCGAAATCGCCCGGCGTTAGATCGTGAGCTTCACCGCCCTTGCTGCCGATAACGAAAACGTGGGTGCGCTTGACGTCGCGCCATTCCGCCCAGTGGCGATATAGAAGGCGATCGGTGAGATGAGCTTTTACTTTGCTCTTCGCGGCTTGTTCTTCTTCTTGCCGGTTGCAATCCTCATTCGTACACTGCGGATAAACTTCTGAGGTAAACGCAATCCATTTCCCGTCAGGCGACCAAACCGGACCTGAGGCGCCGGTGGAGGTCTTAGTTACCTGTTCCTTGTCGCCCCCGTCGTGATCCATCACCCAGATCTGGCCACCGGTAACGTAAGCGATCTTTTTGCCGTCAGGCGACCAACGCGGTCCGCTGGCTGAGCTTTCACCACTAGTCAGTCGCTTGATCTCGGCCCCAGTTGCCAGCGGCATGACGTAGATTTGCGTCACCGTCCGGTTAGCGTCGAAGTTCACCTCGCCGATCGCGAAGGCCAGACTTTTGCCGTCAGGCGAGACTTGCGGATCGCCCACGCGGCGTACCTTCAGCAGCTCTTCGATGGTGAATCGCCGCGTGTCTTGCGCAACCACTATTGACGTGAACGCAATCAAGAGAACAGAAATCGAGATAACAAAGCGCTTCATAAAAGTCTTCTCCGCCAGCCAAGAATTGTTCGAGGGAAAGCGTGAGTATTATGACACGTCAGAACCGAGGAGGGGTAGAGGCTCTTATGAAAATAGAAGTTTAATCGAATCAGACTGACGGCTCTCGTTCTATTTTCATTCGCAGTGGCGAATCGGGGTTCATGACTTACTGTGTGAAAACCCAAAAGCGCCGAAGGTAATTTGCAGGTTCAAGAAATTCCGCAAGGTGGGGAAACTTGCAGGTTGGGAAGGTGGGCAAAGCGTAGCGCGCCCCCGCTCCAGCGTAGCGTCTCTCGCTGGCACAAAACCGCTGTCTCCTTATGCAGACCGGTCCAGGGTAGTCTTGAAGAAAACTAACGTTAATGACGCTTGCGCTGGAGCGGGGGCGCGCTACGCTTTGCCCACCTTCCTTACCTGCGAATTAGCGGCGCTTGAGCCGTCCGGTTGGGAGCCCTGAGTTTTCACTCAGCCGCGGTAGCGACCGGGTCACGTCTCGCTAACGCGCTACCAGCTGGAGCATCTTTTCCTGAAGTAGTTTTTCATCGCCAAACCCCTCGCACCAGACAACGCCAGGTTCGCGGCGAAACCACGTCAACTGCCTTTTTGCATAGTGACGAACATCCAGCTTTGTCTGTTCGATGGCGCTGGCCAGATCCCGCCGCCCTTCCAGGTATTCCACAACTCGACGATAACCGTGGGCGCCGAGAGCGTTTGAGGTTGGGGGAACACCCTTAGCGAGGAGGTGCCTGACTTCCTCCACCAGACCGGCCGCGAAGTGTGCCTCCGTGCGCGTATTAATCCGCTCGTACAGTTCATTGCGCGGTGGGTTAATAGCAAAAATCTGCAGCCGTCGCGCACTCTCGGGCGGCTCCGGGCGCAAATCCATTTGCTCCGACATGGGGCGACCAGTCTGTAGTCGAACTTCGATTGCGCGTTGCACACGAGACCAGTCACGTGGGTACAACTCTTCCGCCATCTCCGGGTCAAGCCGTTCGAGAACGAGATAAAGATGTTCGGCCCCGCGCCGTTCACGAATCCTATTAAGCCGCTGACGCAATTTCTCGTCGGTCGGCGGACTAGGAAAGAAAGGCCGGCGCAGCGCGCGCAAATAGAGGCCTGTGCCGCCGACCAGCAGCGGTACCCGGCCGCGGTTTTCGACTTCTTCAATCGCCGTCGCTGCCTCGCGCGCCCAATCTCCGGCAGTGTAGTTGATCTCGGGTGAAACAAAATCGATCAAGTGATGTGGAACACCCTGGCGCTCCTCAGGCGGAACCTTGGCAGTGGCGATCTGAATGCCTTTGTAAACCTGAACTGAATCGCAGTTAATGATCTCGCCATTGAGTTGGAGAGCCACCGCGATGCCGAGTGTGCTCTTGCCTGATGCGGTGGGTCCAACAATAGCAATGACGGGTATTTGAGGCTTGTCTGCGCTCACGCGCCTGAGGATAGCATGCGGAAAAGAATTACCGCCCAGATGAGGGCGAGAAGAATGAGAGCGCCAATGATTTGGTTGCGAGAGAAGCGCATTAGTCTTTTTTTTTGTCAGAACCGGGAGCGGTAGCGACCGGGTTGGCTCCAGGAACGCGGAATCAAATTCGTTTTGAGGGAAAGGAATTTGATTTATGTGGAGTGCGGGGGCAGAGCGAAGCTCGACACCGCTTTGGATTGTTTTCGCGAGAACCAAAGCGCCGTCGCCGCTTCGCTCTGCCGGCGCACTCCAAATACGCGGCCTGGTTACAGGACCATTACACGCTATCTTGATGAGCGGTCCACTTGCTAGCGCAATTGAATTGCTTCCTGGCCTAAAGGTCGAAAACTGCGCCGGCTTTCAATTGAAAGCCCGGAAGCAGAGGTGAGGTAATTTCATCAATCCCACGCAACGTAGCGATTTCTTCCAATGTTTGCTCCCGCAAATGAAAGAGCAGGACTGACTGATTCTCGCTATCAACAATCCAATATTCTTTCACCCCATACTTTGCGTATAGCTGCCGCTTTACAGAAAGATCACGGCGGCGATTTTCAGATCCCGGCGATAGTATTTCGACTACGATATCCGGGGCCCTGATAATTTTCTGCCCGGAGGTCACCTCAGCCCAGCGATCGCTCCGAACGAAGACAAGATCGGGAATCACCGCGTCGTAGTCGCTGAAAATTGCGCCTGTGCCGGGAACAAGTATGCCCACGGGATTCTCTTTGAGATACGAGCCAAGTTCCATTTGAAGGTTGTGAAGGACGCGTTGGTGAGGAATTCCAGGTGCGCGGGACACAAAGAGTTCTCCTTCGATGAGTTCGTAACGGTTATTGTCATCAGGGCAGGCGTCGAGGTCTGCTACCGTCAAGAGAGGCCCAATTCTAGTTGCCACCTGTGACCTCCTAACTGTTGGGTCCGTCGGTATGAGGAAGGACTTAGGATAGTATCGGCACCTGACAAACTCAAATACAAATGATTGCTCCACTAGTACAGCTTGGACAATTCGATTCCAGAGTAATAGGTCTTGAGGATTTGTGCGTAACTTAAGCCCTGGCGGGCCAAGCCATAAGCTCCTACCTGGCACATACCGACGCCATGACCCCACCCGCGGCCGGTGAAGACGAAGCTCGTAACGCGCCCCTCGGAATCATATTTGCGATCGATAACAAAGAGTTGTTCGCGCAATCCTAGTGCGGATCGGATCCGGCCACCGCGCACGCGACCGATACCCTGGGCGCCAATGACTTCCAAATCAATCACTCGCCGTGAAGTCCCTCTCGCGGCCACTCGCAAGTCGATTATTGGTCCGATTCCCCGCGCAGCGCGTGCGAGACGAGCCTGAACCTGGCCCAGCGACAATTCAGTCGTCCAGTTTGTGAACGGCGAAAACCTCTCTGCGGCCGCTCCGTTTAGCGCCGGGCGCACTTCGAGATAATCGACCTCACCGACTGCGTTTACGTGAAACACAACAGGCTCGCCGCCAACCAGGGTAACCGAGCGCACCGGGTATACGCCCTCACCGATTTGCCGGAATAGATACGCGTCGGGCCCCACTTTGATCGGTTGGTCTTTCCCTTTGGTGGAGCGCAGGACCAGGGCACCGTCACTTGTGGGTCGCGCCGTCCCTTTTTGCAGCTGCAGTAGCAAGCGGGTGTCAAGAATGCGCGAGACCGCATGTAGCGCGCGGGCGCGGGACATCGCTTCGCGCGGACGCAGTGTGGCGTCGGGAAAAACCGATAAATAGCCATCGCGGACCAGCAGCGCCACATCAGCACGATTCGCGGTGGGCACGTCCGCCACATCTCGAATCGGGAGGAAGTATTCCACGTCGGCATTGTTGAAAAGAGTGTCAGCACGGCTCTCGCCGAAGACAGCCGCATTCAAGGCGGTGGCAAAAGCCGCCGGCCGGTTTACTTCCTCGGTTACCACCGGAACTGTCTGCCGCGAAACTCGGGCGACTGAGGCAAGCCAGTGACGAACCTCAGCCAAAGAGGCAGGTGAAGTCAGCCAGCCATCCGACAATTGCGAAGGCAGTGATGCAAAGTTGTGAATGGCGAGCAATGCGGCGTCGCGCGCCAAGGGAAGGTTTTTCTCCTGGTGCAGTTCGGCGGGCTCGCGCGTAGTTCTGATGAT
Organism: uncultured Chloracidobacterium sp.; assembly: GCA_964626895.1. Classification (GTDB taxonomy): domain Bacteria; phylum Acidobacteriota; class Blastocatellia; order Pyrinomonadales; family Pyrinomonadaceae; genus PSRF01. The sequence goes on from CAZVHN010000505.1 coordinate 4,537, forward strand.
GAAAGACGCCAAGGCCGCCGGACCTTCGACGCTACACTCATGACCACGAAGGTAGGGAACAGCCTGGGTGAAAATATTCCCAGCGTCTTCTGTACGCCCGCCGCAGGTAGAAGTGTAGAGCGCGTTGATTGGCTCTCCGTCATAAGTCGCAACCAGTCCGCGCGTTTCATCAACCGCGCGCGTCGAAAGCGGATGCTCTGATGAGAGTCCTCGATAAACCTGCGAGCGAGTAGTCGGTAAAAGGTCGAAACCCTGCGCGATAAACTGCCCGCGATTGCGCAGAGCGTAGGTGCGCGCAGCGATTGCCTGGGCTTTAAGCGCTTCGAGAGCAGGATAACCGCCCGGTGAGAGTTCATTCGCCACCACACCACGTACGTAATCTTCCAGCCCAAGCACATTGACAACTGTCAGGGAGCCGCGCGTGTTGGTAAACACTTCTATGCGCCCGCGATAGGGGCGTTCATTAAAACGAACGGGAGTCTTTGCTTCGTCGTCGGATGCAAGAACGACCGGCGCGCTGGAGCTGAAACTACGCGCAGCGCCTGAGAAGCCGACCACCTCACGAGAGGGGGCGCTAATGCGGGCAGCAAGACGAACGTTCGCGCCGGAAGTTCGCGCTTGAGCGGACTGGCCCGGGCCGGACGACGATGCAACCGCAGGGGACTGAGAGGGTGGGGGAAGCGATGATTGAAACACTCTGGCGTCGAAACCGGCGTCGTTTAGTCGTGCGCCCAGTTCTTCCGCCTCTGCGCGGGAAAGCCGCGTGCCCACAAGCAGGCCCCAGGTCTTAGTCTCCACGTCCAGGGCAATTTGTGAATCCTCAACAATGCTTTCGCGTATTTCGCGAGCCTTTTGTTCCGCTTCCGCACGGGTAGCAGCGCCTCCCACGGCGATCCGATAGGCGTCTTCGTTAGTAACTGCCGGTAGGGGAGACAAAAGGCGCGGCTCGATTCGCAAGCGGGCCAGGTTAAGAGGTATCAAGTTTCTGCCGGAATCGCTCGCATTCATCAAACGTCCGCTTGTGGAAACGGTCGCCGAGCGCACGTCAGTGGCGAGCGCGACGCGGATCTTTGGCTCTGGTCCGGGGATTGGTTCAAGAGCGGGTTGACGCAGCGAAACTGGTGTATCGGTCGCCGGGGCGCTCCAAGTTTTCTCAGCTGGCGCGGAAGTGACCCCGTGATTGGCCGGCAGTTGTGCGCGTCTCGGCCGGGTTTCTTCAGCTCCTTGTTGTCCGAATACGACAGCAGCAGTGAGAGACTGCGCGAGCAGAATGATGAAGGCGATGGTTTTTCTTGCGAGGGAACCGCACATTACCTCCGGCCCTTTCACGGCATTAATCTCAGGGAGAGGCGCCGCGGCGCTATAGTACTACACGTTCCGTCCGCCGAGGCCCATTTTTGGTGGCTTCGACCTCGCGTGCGGTCTCTATACAAGTTCGTCGAGTCTCGTGCCGGGCTTGACCTCAATTGGCTGCCGGCCTCTGCGGAAGATGCGCGCCCCAGTAGAGCCCTTCAAAACACTGCAGCCTCTTTCTACCCGGACCATCGCTCCCTCGCGCAGGCCCACAACGGGCGTATCATTCTCTTCAAGGAATTGTTGGATTCTTTCTTCACGGGTTTCTCCCATATGGGTTGAACCCGGATCCGGATCAACGTAGTGAGGATTAATCTGAAAACTCACGAGACCGAGGGCGTTGAAAGATGGAGGCTCAACGATAGGCATGTCGTTAGTTGTTTTAATTGTTGGGCCAGCAACGTTCGAGCCGGCGCTGGATCCGCCATAAGGCATACCCTCTTCCACCTTCTCACGGATCAGCGTCAGTATCTGGAAGTCGTAAAGCGCCTTGAGTAGACGAAAGGTATTGCCTCCGCCAATGAAGATGGCCGCTGCATCTTTCACGGCCTGCGGTTTGTCGGGAGCTTCGTGGATTGAGTCGAGTTCGTAGCCCATCGCATTGAATCGCGTTCGCGTTTTCGCAGCGTAGGCATCGCGATCAAAAAAGGCAAAAGGAACGAAAAGCACGCGGCCAATCTTTCCCAGGAAATCACGGATCTCCTCTTCCGCATGATCGAGATAGCCGCTGCCGTAAAGAGTTGAATTGCTGATCAGAAGAAGTCGCTTAGTGTCGCCTGGCGTTTTCATTTTCTTGCTAGCAATGGATCCAAACGGCGTGTGGGCAGTTGTCGTCAAGACGAAGAAGCCGTAGCGCCAGTGCCTGAAGCCTGAGCGCTGAGGCGTACTAGTCGTATGCGACGTATACGTCGGCGAGTGACTCGGTCAACTGTAAAGCGGGCGCCATTGTGTTCGATGCTTTCCCCCGCGGCCAGCAGGCGACCAGCCCGAGCAAGTAGAAAGCCTGCAACGGTTGTATAGCCGCCGCTCTCGGGCAGGTCGAGGTTAAGAACACGATTGGCGTCGCGCACCGCGAGCATTCCATCCAGAACGTAAATGTCGCCTTCTTGCTGAATCTGCGAACGGACTTCTTCGTCAAACTCATCGTTTATCTCGCCGACAATCTCCTCCAGAAGATCTTCCAGCGTAATGATCCCTTCAATGCCGCCGTGTTCATCCACCACGCAGGCCAGATGGGTTCTGGTTGATTTCATTGTCTTCAAGACCGCTCCCAGCCTTGCGGTGTCTGGTATGAAACTTGGGGGATGCAGTAGTTCCTTCAAGTTGAAGGGCAGATCCGGGTTTTCGAGGTAGGCTTCCAGATCTCTTCTGAAGAGTATGCCCACGACGTCGTCTAAACGTTTACGATAAACAGGCATACGCGAGTAGCCGGCCGTGCGAAAGGCCAGCTTTGCTTCCTCCACGGTTGTGGATAAAGGCAACGCTGAGACGGCAGTCCTGGGGATCATGGCCTCCCGAACTTCAGTGTCCGCAAAATCAAACACGCGGTTAATCAGTTTCTTTTCGTCAGCCTCGAGATGCCCGCTGTTGTGGGAGATCTCGATTAGTTGACGCAATTCATCTTCAGTGTAGATAGACGCGTGTTCACCGGAAGGGTGCAATCCGAATAGGCGGACAGTGCGCGTGCCCGCCCAGTCCAGAAGCCGGATTGGCCACTGGAAGATTTTGTAAAACGTCTCCATGGGCCAGGCGATGGCCAGCGCGGTCCTTTCTGCTCGCTCCAGTGCGAGAGTCTTGGGTGCCAACTCACCCAGGACGATATGAAGAAAAGTAATGATCGAAAAGGCGATGGTGAAAGCAATCGTGTGCATCACGGTCTCGGAGACGCGACCCTTAAGAGGTTCCTCTATCAGATGGGCAATCGCGGGCTCGCCGATCCAGCCCAGGGCAAGCGAAGAAACCGTAATTCCGAGTTGCGTGGCGGATATGTAAGCGTTGAGATGGTCGATAAGCCGCAGCAGTCTCTGCGCGCGTTTATCCCCCGCGGCCGCGAGGGTGGAAATGCGGGAACGACGCACGCCCACTAGCGCGAACTCCGACGCCACGAAAAACCCGTTGGCGAGAACGAGCAAAATAACGAGCAGAAGATTGAATGTGGTGAACACCTATTGAGGGACTATTCTAAGGTATTTGATGTGCGTAACAGAAATGAGTGGGGCGTCAGGTAGTGATGCAGTTTGGCTGTGAGAGGGGAACCACTCAGGTACAGAACCGAGGAGCCGTAGCGACCGGATTAAGGTGCGGTTGCTCAAACGTGGCAGGAATTAGACTTCGGTTGGCCATGCCGCAGGGTTGACCCGGAACGACCTATCTGGGACACGAAGCAAAAGCCGCTGCTACAGCAACCGGGAGCGTAGCTACCGCATTCAAGCAAGGCAGTATTCACGGCGTGAATTGAAAGTTATGTTGCGCAGTGAGTGGGACTGTCCAGAGAGTTGCTTAAGGTCTAAGCAATCGACGCCACTTAAGCTGGTTGAGTGCGGTCGCTACCGCTCCCGGTTCTGTAAGAAGGCGCCAATGCTGGTCGTGAATGGAAATTAAGTACACCAGTGGTACCACTTTGAGTTGCACAATCTTGAACTGACATGTCACTCGAACGTTGGGAAAGTAGTAGTTCCAATCTTCACCGGGTCGGTGATTTGTAGCCGTATTCCTTGAGGATAAGTTGCCCTTCCGGGCTCAAGACAAAGTCGGCAAAGCGGCGTGCGGCGTCCTGTTTGTCAGAAGATTTGATCACTCCCAGGGCCTGATCGATTGGTCGATGCAGCTCTTCGCCTATTTCGATGTACTTGCCTTCGCCGGGTTTCACGAGGGCGCGCGGCAGAAAGCCAGCTTCGGCGTTTCCAGACGAGACAAACTGCTTTACCTGCGAAACGTTC
>CAZVHN010000506.1:0-9315 GCA_964626895.1 uncultured Chloracidobacterium sp.
GCAGATCGCAGCGCGGAGATATCGTTAACGATTGCCGCCCCGGCATCAAGCGCCGCCCGCGCCACCACGGCCTTGGTTGTATCGATGGAAATTGGAACAGTGGTGCGTTTGGTTAACTCTTCAATGACGGGCAAAACGCGTTGCAGTTCTTCTTCGTGGGAAATCAGGTCCGCACCTGGGCGCGTCGATTCGCCACCTATGTCGAGGATGTCCGCTCCATCAGCAATCATCTGTTCGGCATGTGCCAGCGCTTTGTCAGTTGAGAGGAATTGTGCACCGTCACTGAAGCTGTCGGGCGTGACATTCAAAACGCCCATAATGAGTGTGCGAGTGCCGATTGGCAGTATTCGACCGGCGATGCGCCATTCCTGAGCCATGTGACCATGATAGAGCGGAAGGATGAAAAAGGGGAAAGGGGCCCAGAGCGAGATGCAGACACAGGAGCGGCTTTGCTAACTGATATGGGGTGGGGCCAGGCGGTAGCGACTGTGTGAAAAACCAAAAAGGGCCTACGGCAATTTGCAGGTCAGGAAGGGGGCAAAGCGGAGCGCGCCCCCGCTCAAGCAGCATAGCCACTCAACTGATTGGTGGTGGCTAGATGATTCAGAGAAGTTGTCGGAAGCAATGAAGTTGGGTTGGTACTCCTATTAGAAGAGAAACGGGGGAGGTTTGAGTTACCACAGCGCGTTGTGGACAAGAGGGTTGAGTGCCTTTGCAGCTTGAGCGGGGGCAAGCGCCGCTTTGCCCCCTTCCCAACCTGCAAATGCGCTGGGCTTGAATTGTGAATTCAAGGTTGAGTGGCTTTGCAGCTTGAGCCGGTGGCAAGCCACCTTTCCTGACCTGCAAGTTAGCGAGGCTTGAGCCGTTCTTTTGGGGATCGCTGAGTTTTGTGACAGCCTCCAAAAGGAACTTCCGCACAGCGGGCGCACCTCGCTAAGCTCTGTTGAAGGAAAAAGGGGAACAGGTCCTTACCCGTTCCCCTTTTACACGCTTACCCGGTCCGCCAGCCGTTTTCAGGCCGGCGCCGGATTCCCACCGGTAATCGGTGGCAGAATCGGTTTCAGCGGCTTTGCTGTTGGCTCTTTCAACTGCGGCCGGTCTTCGCTGTCAGAGTCTGATACCGGCAGCTGTTCATCGAGCGGCAACCCGGCAACGACGCGCCGGATTTCAACAGCATCGAGCGTTTCCCGTTCGAGGAGGCATTCAGACAGCCGGACCATGACGTCGCGGTTCTCTTCAATGATCTTTCGAGCGCGCTGATACTGTGCCGTGACGATCTGTTTCACTTGCTGATCGATCTGAATCGCCGTGTCTTCTGAGAAGTCGCGATGCTGCGCAATTTCGCGGCCCAGGAAGATCTGCTCTTCCTTTTTACCGAAGGTGAGCGGACCCATTTCAGACATGCCATACTCGCAGACCATCGCTCGGGCCAACTCCGTAGCGCGCTCGATGTCATTCGATGCGCCAGTGGTGATGCCGCCGAGGAAGGTCTCTTCGGCGATGCGGCCACCCATCAGAATCGCAATCTGGCCCAGCAGGTACTCTTCGCTGTAATTGTGCCGGTCGCCCTCAGGCAGTTGCTGCGTCAGACCAAGCGCCAGACCCCGCGGGATGATTGTCACTTTGTGCACCGGGTCGGCATTGGGAACCTTCAACCCGACGAGGGTGTGACCCGCTTCGTGATAAGCCGTAACGCGCTTCTCCTCATTCGAGATCACCATACTCTTGCGCTCGGCACCCATCAGGACCTTGTCCTTCGCGAGCTCGAAATCGGACATGGCTACCAATTTCTTGTTATAGCGCGCGGCATTTAATGCCGCTTCATTGACGAGGTTCGCCAGGTCGGCCCCAGTGAAGCCAGGCGTGCCGCGGGCAATCACGCTGATGTCAACGTCCTCACCGAGGGGAATTTTGCGAGTGTGAACTTTCAAGATACCTTCGCGACCGCGCACGTCGGGCCGGGATACGACGACGCGCCGATCAAATCGCCCGGGCCGGAGCAGAGCCGGATCCAGTACATCGGGTCGGTTGGTCGAAGCGATGAGGATCACACCGTCATTCGACTCGAATCCGTCCATCTCGACCAGCAACTGGTTCAGCGTCTGTTCGCGTTCATCATGACCCCCGCCGAGACCTGCGCCTCGATGACGTCCGACTGCGTCAATCTCGTCTATGAAGACGATGCACGGCGCATTCTTCTTGCCCTGCTCAAACAGGTCGCGCACGCGTGAGGCGCCCACGCCCACAAACATCTCCACGAAATCAGAACCCGAAATGGAGAAAAAGGGTACATTCGCTTCGCCGGCAATCGCGCGGGCAAGCAGGGTCTTTCCGGTTCCCGGCGGGCCCATCATCAGTACGCCTTTGGGAATGCGGCCGCCGAGCTTCTGAAACTTTTGTGGTTCTTTGAGGAATTCGATGATTTCCTGGAGTTCTTCTTTGGCTTCTTCAACGCCGGCGACGTCCTTAAACGTGACGCGTTTCTGCTGGTTGTTAAGCAGCTTGGCTCGCGACTTTCCGAAGCTGAGGGCCTTGTTCCCCCCAGACTGCATCTGGCGCAGCATGAACACCCAGATACCGATAATAAACAGCAGCGGCGCCCAGGTGATCAGCATTGGCCAAAAAAAGTTGCTACTACCTGACTCGTCTTCAACCTTGTCAACCCGCTTCTGTCCGTTCACAACTTCGCGCGCTTCTTTCAAAATCTCGGCCTTCGTGTGCTCGTTAGTAAGCTGCGCGGTGAATTGGTTTCCGCGACTGTCAATTGCGATAGCCTCGTTCTGTTTGACTGTCAGCGATTTCAATTCGCCGACGGTCATAATCTTTTGCTCCAGCGCAGTCAGATCGATTGCCTGAGAATTTTTGCTGTTGGGATTGACTAGTTTGTAAAGTAGTAACGCTCCAGCCACGATTAGCAACCAGAAGATTATTTGTCTAGCAGTCGAACTCAGTGTCATTAAAGCCTCCGACGCCGATCATAACCCAGATGGGCGTCCTTTGTCTTTCCCCCAACTGAAGTACCCGCTCGCCCGCAAAATTTCGACTCTGCCGGTAAAACAGGCGGGGCTTGGATGCACTTTTGCCGGTGGCAGTTGTGCAACCTGTACCACCGGGGGCAATGGATTGGGAGCCGAAACAACTCAGCTTTACCAGGTTCACCTCTCAGGTCGAGCACATCCGAAAAGGCGAAACCGCCGTCCTTGAGAATCCGGCGGGGTCACTTCGGATTCTAGAGATTAAGACAGGGTTTTTCAACCCTTTTTGCGATTCACCCTGGCATCCAGCTCCAGCCATCCTCGCTTCCTCACAACCTTGCCGCCGTCTGGCAATTCTGCGATACGCCCGCCACGGTTACCTTCAATCAAGCTATCGACGGCCACCAGGTGAACCATTTCCAGCCGGCGCAGGTCTCCTCGCCCCTGAGAAATCCATTGCCGCAGGGCCCGCCTTCGCACCGCCGCGGGAGCACTCGCGAGGACATCTATCTTAAGCCGTGCCGGATTGTCCCACTTTTTGCCCAATGTTGGGGGACTCGCGAGCCTCAGAAGTTTGTTGGCTTCATCTGAGAGTGCTACGGCATCTTCGCGCAGTAGAGTAGCTGTCCGAGAAAGGGCCTCCACAATCTTGTTATTAAAGGAGTGCATTAGCGGCAGAAGTTGTTTGCGAACTTTCACCCGGGCGTATTTTTCGTCGTGATTCATCTCGTCGATGCGAAACTCGACCTTCCGCAGGCGGCAGTAGTTTTCGGCGTCGCTGCGGCGCGCCCACGAAAGCAGAGGGCGAGCCAACTGGATGGAAGATCCCGAATCGATGAGGCGCACAGGCTCGATGCCGCTCAGGCCTTCTGCGGCGCTGCCTCGCAACAGGCGCAGCATAACGGTCTCCGCCTGATCGTCCAGCGTATGAGCAGTGACGACCAGAAGCGAGTGCTTTTCTTTCGCGATCTTCTTGAGAAACCCGTACCGGGCGCGGCGGGCGGCTTGTTCAAGATTATCGCCGCTCCTGGCCGCGCGCTTCTTAACATCAGTGCGCCGCTTTACGAACTCATGCCCCAATTCACCGGCCAGATTCTCAACCCAGACAGCATCTTGCCGGCTAACTTTTCGTAGACTGTGATCAAGGTGTGCGACGGCGAGTTTCAGTGACAGCTTTTTCGCTTTCACCAATTCGTCCAGCGCCAACAGCAGGGCGGTCGAATCCGCTCCGCCCGAAACAGCCAGAATCACTTGAGTGTTGCTGGTGGGGAGTTTAAGGGAGTGCCACGAGCGAAAAAGGCGGCCGGCGAAATCAGAGATTCCCGGGAGGGCGGACTTTCCTTTGGCGGGTGGCATTTTCATCGGAGGTGATTGTCAAACGTGGGCGGAGGGCCGTCAACTCCCCGACGCACCGTCAGCCCGCTAAGAGTTGGCGGGCCAAATTCAGCCCTGGGATAACACCATTGGAAAGCACAGGGTTTTTGGCAGGTGAAAGGTGTGAATGTGCCATAAACCCAGGCGTCGCGGTGTTTACTCTGTCGGAATCCCGATTGTGTTGTTCAGGACTTGAAACCCTGCCGGTACTGGGTCATTTACAAGTTTGAAAGTGGACTAACAGGGCATGTTCGGACGTTGAGGTAGCTGCTCGCTAGTTAGCGGTGGGTTCTGGCTCTAAATCAGCCTTTGCCAAAGGATGTGGACCTTCTGGAAAGCAGCCAATAAAGTCATTGATTACACGGCTCTTAAAGGTTCGTCGAATAGCCTTTCTTCCCCAACCGTGGAGGTTCCTATGGCATTCATCTCCGCTGCGAGTTCTTTCGGGTATGACTCGACACCCGTCAGGAATATCATCGTCCCTGATCGGCCAATATATTGCTGGATTGCCAGTCTGCTCGTAATAGTACCGAGCGATATGCGCGCACTTGGAACCACTCTTATCCCTTGCGCAGTCGCAATCCACAACTGAAAACGGTTCTCCGCTCCTGAGGTCCAACGCGCTGCTGGAGAAACCGGAACCCTCACGCTCTGAGTCATAATGCTTCCGATGAAGTGGTCTGAAGAAACCCATATGCTTTGACTGAACTCATCCAATCTCTGGTAGGCATCATACTTAGAAAGATTTTCCTCAAAACTAACCTGCTCGTTGCCTTTATCTTCAGCAATCGTTACTGAGTCATCAGCTTCAATAGTAATCTCCAACATCCGATCCGCGTTATAAAAAGTGACCTCAATTTGCCCTCTAACCCCAGGAAAAGCATTCGCTCGCTCAAGGTTACTAAAATTTGCATACTCAAGAAAGGCTACTGCCTGACCGATTCTTTCTTGTGTTGGAGGCAAACCTTCACCAAAATGCCATCCTTCGGGAAGTTCGGCAAATTCTTCTACTTTATTGATTGTCTCTCTTATCGTCGGCATCTGTTTTCGCAACTGCTTCTTGGTTAGGTACGCCTTGAAGGATGTCTAAGATGTCTTTCATAGCCTTGACGAAGCCCGGGAACCTATCTTTGGCAATTGTGATGCGGGCCACGCACTCGGCTGAAACCCCGACGTCTTGTAGCTTCTTTAGCTGCTCTTCATTCTCAAATGAGACAGCAGGCGGGACGATCTCGAAAAAGGATAACAAAACCTCATGCTCGCCCGGTTGTATCATCATGTGGTGAGCATACAGACTTGGCATCCGCTGAGGAACGCGGAAAGAGAGCTTTACTTGTACGGAGTCCGGGGGCGGCTCTTGATTGTCAGGCATATTTGGGCTCTTTGAATGGGGTATCTATTACCATGCCGTGCCCTGCGTTGCCAAGCTAAACAAGCCATGCCACCCCACGACACGCCTAGCCGTTCCCATAGTACCACCAAGGCTCAACTAGACAACAACACACTAACAGAGCACTACCCACTCTGCTGGTAAGCTTGACATCCAACCTGCCCAACCATTCTAATCTCAGGCATCCAATTGGACACCAAAGCGCTCTAAGGCCTTCTTCCGCGAATTAGTTTCACGAGGAAAATTATGGGATTTCGAAAATTATTGTGTGCGCTGGTTCTAGCTTTGTTTACGCTGCAGGCCATGCCTGTCTTCGCTGTTGACGAAGGCATGTGGCCCTTCAACAACGTGCCGCGCGCGGATATCAAACGCAAGTACGGATTTGAAGTTACGGACGAGTGGCTGCGGAAAGTGCAACTTGCTTCGGTGCGGTTCAATAACGGGGGGTCGGGTTCCTTTGTTTCGCCGAATGGTTTGGTGCTGACCAACTATCACATCGTTGAAGACATTGTGGGCGAACTCAGCTCCGCCCAAAAAGACTATGCCAAGGAAGGGTTTGTCGCCCGAACTCAAGCTGACGAACTAAAGGCCCCAAGCCTCGAGTTAAACGTCTTGGAAAGTATTGAGGACGTTACCAGCCGCATTAGTGGCGCAGTCAACTCCGGCATGACGGCCGTTGAAGCGAATGCTGCCCGGCGCGCCCAGATCAGCGCCATTGAGTCAGAATCAGCTAAGGCAACCGGACTGCGCAGCGACGTGGTCACACTTTACCAGGGCGGACAGTTCAACCTCTATCGATACAAAAGGTACACCGATGTGCGCCTGGTCTTCGTGCCGGAGTTCCAGGCCGCATTCTTTGGCGGCGATCCGGACAACTTCAATTTCCCTCGCTACAACCTCGACATGGCCCTGGTGCGGGTCTACGAGAACGACCAGCCGGTCAAGGTGGCGAACTATTTCAAATGGTCCAAGGTCGGAGCGAAGGCGGGAGAGTTGGTATTTGTAACCGGACATCCGGGGTCAACTTCTCGACTCAATACGGTGGCGCACCTCCAATCGCTGCGTGACGTGAGCATTCCCCTGGTGCTGCGGATGCTCGAAACGCGCCGCGACATGCTGAAGAAGTACATGGCCCAGGGCGAAGAGCAGACCCGTCTCGCGCAGAACGAACTGAATAGCATTGAAAACTCGATCAAAGTTTATAAGGGTCAGACAGCAGGACTTCAAGACGAGAGCCTGATGGCCAAAAAGCTCAAGGCAGAGCAGGCGCTGCGAGCTTCAGTCAACGCCGACGCCACAAAGAAGAAAGAATATGGCGATGCCTGGGATGCTATAGCCAAGGCTCACAAAGACTACGCCAGCTATGCGCGCGAACGTCGCTTTATTGATCTCGGCGCCGCTTTTAACAGTGTGCTGTTTGGCTACGCGCGCACTCTGGTGCGCATGGCCGAGGAGAGTGAGAAACCGAACGCTCAGCGTCTGCCGGAATTCACCGACGCACGACGGGCGTCCCTGGAACTCGGTCTCTATTCGACTGCTCCCAGTCATGAGGATTTCGAGAAACTTAAACTGGCCACCTCTCTGGAGTTCATGCAGAGCGTTTATGGTCCAAATCATCCCCTGGTCCAAAAAGTAATGAAGGGCAAAACTCCGGAAGCGCGCGCCGCGGAATTGATCGAAGGGGCCAAACTGAAGGACCCTGAGTATCGCAAACAACTCGCCGCCGGGGGTCGCAAGGCTATTGAGGAATCAAACGATCCAATGATTGACCTGGCGCGCAGCATCGATAAAGAAGCACGCGGGGCGCGCAAGCGCTACGAAGATGAAGTGCTTAGCGTGGAGCGCACTAGTTACGGAAAAATTGCGCGGGCGCTGTTCGAGACTGAAGGGACCAAGCTCTATCCGGATGCAACCTTCACGCTGCGACTTTCTTACGGGGCAGTGAAGGGCTACTGGGAAAACGGAAAGTCTGTCCCACCGTTTACTACGCTGGGTGGACTCTATGCCCGGGCTGCGAAGTTTAAGTACAAGTTTCCATACGTCTTGCCACCGCGCTGGATGGAGCGGAAGCCGATGGTTAATCTGAAGGCGCCATTCAACTTCGTTTCCACCAACGACATCATCGGGGGCAACAGTGGCTCGCCGACGATTAACAAGAGAGGGGAACTCATCGGTTTGATCTTTGACGGCAACATCCAATCGCTGGTCGGCAACTTCGACTACGATGAATCGGTTAATCGTTCGATCTCGGTCGACGTGCGCGGGATGTGGGAAGTGTTGCGCAAGATTTTCGATGCCAACGAAATAGTGGATGAGCTTACGAAGGCCTAAGTATCACTGGACGGCTCAAGCTTTCCCACATCCCAATCTTTGTCGTCAGCGCCTACCTGACTCCGGAGGTCGAAGCCGAGGTTCGTGCAGCAGGTTGCCTGGAGATGTTTGGTAAACCGTTCGACTTCGACTCTTTGTTAGAAACCATCAACCTCACGCTTGGCGAACGCTAAATAGCGCTCACGCACGCTTTTTTGCAGGGCGCCGCCTTGTTACCACTGTTTGGCTGATTGCTGACTACCAACTGCTGATTGTTTCTAGCTTCACTGTTTCCTCATTGCCCTGGCTTCTTTGCCCCCACTCCCGTTTTGTAATAATCTTAGCCGCGCACGACTTAGATCGAAATCCCCGCTGCACACATCATAGAATACTCGTTGGGATGCCAAGCTTATGAATCTCAGAGTTGCCGGAGCAATCACCCTAATCATCGGAAGCATTGCCTGTTCCACGAAACTCAACTCATCTCCCGCCGGCGATCTGAAGCCTCGTAATTCGCCGGTCACCGTCGGTGAGATGGCCCCCGACTTTACACTCGAGGATCAAAACAATCGAAAAGTTACGCTCTCCTCCGCGCGTGGCAGCATGCCAACAGTCCTTGTCTTTTATCGAGGCAACTGGTGACCCTACTGTGCTCGGCAGTTGGCCGAGCTGCGTTCACTGGTAAGACAAGAAGAGCAGGTTCACTTCTATGCAATCAGCGTTGACAGTCCGGCCGAAAGCAAACAATTTGCTGAACAGATTGCCGCCGACGGCAAAGGAGAAGTCAACTTTCCGATTTTGTCCGACCCCGCTCATCGGGTGATCGACGCCTATGGAGTTCGCGACTCGGCTTACAACGGGCAGAAATTTGAAGGCATTCCGCACGCCACGGTTTACCTTATCGATAAGGATGGACGAGTTGTCTGGACCAGGGTCGAGACCGACTACAAGCAGCGGCCGAACAACGAAGAAGTAGGATCGGCACTGAAGAATTTAAGAGTGGTCCAGCAATAACCTACCCGGGTGTTACCCTCTCAACGAAAATTACTAATCAATACGACGTCGCTCGCGACCATGCCGCGGGCGACTAAGAGTTGCTTACCATCGCGCGACCACTCAAATGAGAAGATGCGATCGGCTTTGAACGTGGTCAGCTGTCTGGGTGCCCCGCCGTTGATCGGCTGAAGCCAGATGTTGGAAACACCCGCGCTTGTCACAACGTAGGTCAGCGCTCGGGTCAGGATGAGCGTCACCACGTCCGCCGAG
>CAZVHN010000507.1:0-5873 GCA_964626895.1 uncultured Chloracidobacterium sp.
CATTCGGTGGCCCTTACGTTGGTCTGTTCGCGACGCGTGACAAGTATGCGCGCCAAATTCCGGGCCGACTCGTGGGAGAGGCTTACGACAAGCAGGGCCGGCGCGGTTTCGTATTGACTCTGGCTACGCGCGAGCAGCATATCCGCCGTGAAAAGGCCACTTCCAACATTTGCACAAACGAAGGCCTGATCGCCCTTGCAGCCACGGTCTATGTGGAGACGATGGGTCGTCGCGGACTCCAGGAGGCGGCCCGGCAGTGTGCGCAGAAGGCTGCCTACACTTCGCGACGTATTGCTGAGATCGAAGGCTTCTCGCTTCCCTTCTCTGCCCCGCGGTTTAATGAGTTTGTGGTGCGAGGTCCGGGCAATGCTGCCGAGTTGCTCTCGCGCCTGGCAGCGGGGCGCGGCATCAACGGCGGCCTGCCTCTATCGCGTTATTTTCCGAACCGGCCTAATGATTTTCTCGTGTGCGTCACGGAAATCAATTCTCGGGCGGAGATGGATTCGCTGGTAGATGGCTTGAGTCATATCTAAAATGAGTTCCAACGACATCACAAAAGTAACGTCGCACACCAGTCATAACGAGGCCCTGATCTTCGAACGTTCGCAGACGGGTCGCATTGGTTATCGGCTGCCTCCGCTGGACGTGGATGAAACGTCAATCGATGAAATCGTACCGAAGAAGTTTCAACGTGATGACGACCTGGAAGGTTTGCCGGAGGTAAGCGAAGTTGACGTGATTCGTCATTTCATTCGCATGTCAACCTGGAACTATTCGATTGATCTGGGCATGTACCCTCTCGGCTCATGTACCATGAAATACAATTCGCGCCTTAATGAAAAAGTGGCGCGCATTCCCGGTTTCGCAAACCTGCATCCCCTCGCCGACGAGAAGGAAGCGCAGGGGGCGCTTCAGGTCATCTACGAACTCCAGCATCATCTGGCTGAAATCACCGGACTTCCCTGCGTCTCGCTGCAACCTGCAGCCGGCGCCCACGGCGAAATGACAGGCGTGATGATTATCCGCGCTTACATCGATGCCCGTGACGGCGAAGGCGCGTCTGCCAACCGGCGCACCATGCTGATTCCGGATTCGGCTCATGGAACAAATCCGGCCTCGGCACACCTTTCCGGCTTTTCTGTGAAGACAATTCGATCGACCGCGGAGGGTTTAACCGACCTTGCACACCTGCGCGAACTCTGCTCCCACGGAGAGGTCGCGGGGCTCATGCTGACTAACCCAAATACGCTCGGTCTCTTTGAAACGAACATCAAGGAAATCTGCAAGGTTGTTCATGACGCCGGCGGACTGGTCTACATGGACGGCGCAAACATGAACGCGCTGGTGGGAGTTGCGCGGCCCGGCGACATGGGCGTCGACGTGATCCACCTTAACCTGCACAAGACGTTTTCGACTCCGCACGGTGGTGGCGGTCCTGGGTGTGGTCCTTGTTGTTGCACGGCGGAGTTGGGGCCCTTCTTGCCGGTCCCTCGCATCGTGAAAAGCGGAAGCGATGTCTTTGCCGGCGATGGCGCGACGTTCAAACTCGACTTCAATTACCCCCAATCAATCGGTCGAGTCAAAGCATTCTTCGGCAATTACGGAATGATGCTGCGAGCGCTGGCCTACATTCAGACCCACGGCAACGACGGACTGCGAGAAGCAACCGAGGCTGCCGTTTTAAACTGCCGCTACATCGCGCATGAACTCGCGAGTGATTACGAGAAGCCCTTCAATGCGCCGCCGATGCACGAAGTCGTCCTTACCGACAAACGTCAATCGCGCAAAGGAGTGCACACGCTGGACATCGCCAAGCGACTGATGGATTACGGCTTCCATCCAATGACGATTTACTTTCCGCTGATTGTTCAGGGGGCAATGTTGATCGAGCCTACTGAGTCAGTAGGCCATCAGGAGTTGGATCAGTTTGTGGCGGCGATGCGGGCAATCGCTCGTGAGGCCGTTGACGATCCGGAACTCGTCTTGAATGCCCCACATTCCACTAGAATCGGAAGACTCGATGAGGCTGCTGCGGCACGCAAGCCGGTACTGCGTTGGAAACCGAAACAGGCCGCCAGCGCGGGTTAGTAGCAGAACATTCTAATACCCTCGTTACGGCTTGTATCTGCTGTGCGAAATGGCTGCACACATTTTGACCACGCCGGCTATCCGCCCCGCCTAGCAGGCTGCTGAAAAACTCATTTTTGGAGTGCGGAGGCAAGCGTAGCGCGACTCCGCTTTGGATTGGCGAGGCTTAAACCCCAAAGAATCCAAAGCGCCGTCGCCGCTTCGCTCTGCCGGCGCACTCCACATTTTCGCTCTCTTCGTACGCTGAAAGGGTTTTTCAGCAGCCTGCTAGGGGCTAAATGTTTATAGAACTTCGGATTCGTTGGCCGGCTAGCTAGCTCCGTTAGGAGCGGAATGTGGGATCTTCGAGTTCATTGAATGAGAGCGACTGGTGAGATTTCGCTCCTAACGGAGCTTGATTGGTTTAACGTTGGCAAGGTCTATAAACATCACGCTCCTAACGGAGCAAAAGCACAGTGGCCTTCCCCATCTAAGGAAGCCATAAACTTTGGCAACTCGTCGATTACCAGAAAGAGGTCAGAGACGGGGTCGTCTACGCTTCCCAGTTCGGTGAGCGATCACCCTGCGGCGATACCGCCTTCCCTTCGGACGGAATCTTTAGCAAAGCCAGCCGTTCAACTACCCGGCCATTAATTAGATGTTCTTCCACAATCTCCGGCACATCCTCGATGCTCACCTGCGCATACCAAACGCCATCGGGATAAACCATGACGGCGGGCCCGATAGCACAAAAACCCACTGAAGCGCATTCGGTGAGGACGACGGTGCCTCTCGGATTCTTCCCCTTCTTCTCTTTCCCGAAGAGTATCCCACGCGCGAGAAGTTCACGTTCAAAAGCCGTTTTCACGTCTGCACTGTCCACGGCTGAGCAGGATTTGCCGGTGCAGACAAAAACGTGATGCCGAATCGGCGCCGTCGCCACCGGTGCCAGGGCCTCGAGCTTAGCCGGATCAGTAATCAAAGCGTTTTCAGCCATCGAATCCTAAACGACCTTTCTTCGTTGCAGAGACGTATGCTACCACACGAAGCGCCCCGCCTGAGATAAAGCAGGCAAAACTCAGCCGTGTCTTAGCTTGAACTTGAGAGGCTAAGCTCATGTCTCCTCGGTTACGCAATTGAGTCGCCTATCGACAGGCTGTGTGAAAACCAAAAAGGACCTACGGTAATTTTCAGGTCAGGAAGGCGGACCCTGTCCCCGCCTCAAGCTTGAAAGCCACTCAGCAGCGACTGGGAGATTGAGGTCTTACCATGTGCGAGCCATGTGAGGAACTCCCTTGGAGGGTGAGAATGAAATTGAGTTGTGCGTCCAAACGATTTTTATTTTCGTCGTAAGAGCGGGGACAGGGTCCGCCTTCCTTACCTGAAAATGAGCTGGGCTTGAGCCGTGCTTTGGGTTTGGGTCTGTGATGGCCACGCTGGTTTGCTAAGTCGCAGATACGATGTAGAATGAGGGCCTAAGGGCGACCGCTCTGGAAGACCGCGAGCTTAGAGTTGAGCGGTCTGACGCGGGCGCCCGAATTAATGTAAGCAGTAGGTTTGATCCTCAGTTTTTATGGCAACCGGCCTCGTTATCCACATCTCCTCCGGTGACGACAAGCACACCGAAGTGCTAACCGCCGAGCGCATTCGCATAGGCAGTGGCGACGACTGCGATTTGCGCCTCCGCATGTCCGACCTGCCTAAGAGACCCGACAGTGACGGTCTGGTATTGGAACTAGCTCGGACAAATGGCTCTTACCGGGTTGCCGTGTTCGATAGTTCGCTGGAGCTCATCCACAACGGTCAGCCCCTACAAACCGACGCTGAGATCCTCGATGGAGATGAAGTTCAGATCCAGCCGTCAAATCTGTCTCTCCAGTTTTTTCCAATCCGTTCATTGCCCGCAGTTGTCTCACCGTCTTCCCGGGAAACTCACGTCGCACCATTCATAGAAGCGGCCGCCATCGAGTCCGCGGCCACGGCCAGACGGGATGATGCCAAGGTCTTCCTGCGCGAGTTCACACGTGAGTTGGTGCGTGAGATCAACCCCAGCACAAAACTGGTGACCCTAGCGATTGCACTGGTGCTCGTGGGTGGCATTCTCTACATCGGATTCTCGATGTTCCAGGAGATGCAAAGAACTCGTCGCTTGATCGCCGACCAAGCGGCACAACTTCAAGGGGCAAAAGATGCAGCAAATAAGACGAACCAGCAGCTCACGGATCTGGGACGCTCAAACAAAGAAATCCGAGATAGTCTTTCGCTTGCTGTAAAGCTGCGCAGCGAATATGGCAGCGGTGTCTGCTTGATCGCCGGTTCTTTCTACTATGTGGAATCGGGAACCGGTCGGCCGTTGCGCCATCCGGAAGCACAGATGAATGAAAGCGGAGGTACTGTTCAGAGCAGCGGTGACCCTCAGACGCTGACCCCGGAGGGCAAAGGTGCGATAGCGGAATATGAGTTTGTTGGTAGCGGATTCTATGTGGGTGATGGTTTTGTCGTCACGAACCGGCACATCGCCCAACCGTGGCTCGCAGATGACCGCGCGCAGAGTCTGGGCGCCAGCGTCAGAGGACAGCCCCGCCTCAAAAAACTCAACGCTTACTTTCCTGATTACCCACAGCCAATTGGTCTAAAGTTCAAGCTTGCCAGGCAGCGAGACGATCTTGCCGTCTGCTTGCTGGACACCAGGGATATACCTACTCAGATTCCTGTTCTCCCATTGGAACGAGACGAAAAGGCGGTCGAGGTCGGTAAGACGGTAGTGATGATGGGCTACCCCTCGGGGCCTGATCGCTTGCTGGCCTTGCTCGATGACGCCGAGTCTCGCGGTATCCAGCAACGCTACGGCGGCTCGCTGGATGCCCTCCTCGGGTATCTCGCGCAAAACAGACGCATTCAACCGTTGACCACCCAGGGGAATATCACTGACCTTGACGTAAGGCGCATTGCATACGACGCCCGCACAGCCGAAGGGGGCTCAGGGGCGCCACTATTTGGGCCTTCGGGCCGTGTGATAGGGGTAAATTTTGCGGTGTTTACCGAAAATCAAGCGTCAAATTTCGCAGTTCCCATCCGTTATGGGCTGGCACTTCTCGAGCGCGCCGGATGGTCCGTTCCTGTTGAAAAGGACGGTAAAGAAACCGAAGCTGCTGCCGCCCAGCAGAATGCTCACGCCGCTCTAGTAGAGCAATAGTCATTCTGACACCTCATGGACCTCGAAGCTCGGAATGGCAACGTTACGTTCGTGCAATCGGATTTCTGTCATAAGAAGCCGGCAAGACTTGACGCCGGCAACATAGACTGATGTTATATTGGTCCAATTCAAGTCCGGCGGCATAGTAGTTGCTTAACCCTCCGGACAGTCGCCCGTAATTGAGGAAAATGCAAAAGTTTAAAACTGCCCTACGCAGTAGGACTGCATCATCAGAAGGAATTCGAAGCAAGTTGAAAATCACTAGAGATTACAACCCGATGAGACTTCGTCCTCTGAGAGGTCTAGGAAGCAGTAGCCGTCTCGGCTATTTCGTTTTAACCTTCCTTTTTCTGTTTTCACCATTAGCGCGTTTTGCCTCGCCGGCCCAAACCGCAATGGGCCAGGTTGGAGTCGCTTCAGATTCCGGCGCCAGCGCAAACCTTTTTCGACTCGAGACAGTGCCGGTGGCAGGTGGCGCCGAACTGATCACAATCCATGCCCGGATGGATGGCCTCCAGAGCGCGTCGGATCAAAAATGGGTTCCACTGGTGAGTGTCTTGCGCGATACGCTCGGTGATTTCGACCCTGAGAACGATCGCCTGCGTTATCT
>CAZVHN010000508.1:0-2568 GCA_964626895.1 uncultured Chloracidobacterium sp.
AAGAAGTGGCCGGGCGTATTCGAGAACGCTTCCCCGATGATCAGATCATTTTCACGCGCGACCTGCCCGAAATCTACGCGTCCGGTGTACCGGCCCTAAACGTCTTCATCAAAGTGGTCGTCGGAGTTGCCGCATCGATCAGTATGCTGGTAATCCTGCTCGCAATGTACACGACGGTAACTGAAAGAACTCGCCAGATTGGCATCCTTAAAGCCCTGGGGATGTCGAAGACATCGATTGCCTGGGTGATTGAAAAGGAGGCAATCCTTGTTAGCTTCCTGGGTGTGACCGTGGGTGTGGTGCTGACTTTTGCCGCCCGCTTTGCGGTGATGCGCGTGACGAGTCTAACGGTTGAAATCGAGCTACGTTGGGTCCTTATCTCTCTTCTGGTCGGACTTCTGGGCGGCAGCCTCGGCGCGCTCTACCCTGCCCTTCGCGCCGCCCGGCAAGACGCAGTAGACGCCCTCAGCTACGAGTAGTGAGTACTGATAACATCAGACATTGCGTCCTCTAGCAGGCTGCTGAAAAACCCTTTCAGCGTACGAAGAGAGCGAAATGTGGAGTGCGCCGGCAGAGCGAAGCGGTCCGGGGTCCCTAGCGGGGCAGCCCCGCTGGGGTGGAAGACGACGACGCTTTGGATTCTTTGGGGTTTAAGGCTCGCCAATCCAAAGCGGAGTCGCGCTACGCTTGCCTCCGCACTCCAAAAATGAGTTTTTCAGCAGCCGGCTAGAATTCGAGCGGACTCTTCACACCCTTACCACCCTTATTAAGCACGTGCGTGTAGATCATCGTCGTCGAGAGATCTGCATTCCCGAGCAATTCCTGAATCGTGCGAATGTCATACCCCGCTTCCAACAGGTGCGTGGCGAATGAGTGCCGGGTGGCAGGTTGCCGGCTTGGCGATTCCGGCCGCCCTTACCGCATTCTTAACGGCTCTCTGTAAAGATTTCTCATCAGCATGATGTCGGCGCACTGTCCCGGAACGCGGGTCCGCAGACCGCTTAGGCGCTGGGAATACATACTGCCAGCCCCACTCGCGGCTGGCATTCTTGTACTTCCGTTCCAGCGCGTATGGTAGATAGACAGCTCCGTAACCCGCGGCCAGATCCTGCTGGTGCAAGATTCTGGACTTTTCCAGTTGATGTTTGAGCAATTCGGCGGAAGACTCTGGTAGCATCGTGATACGGTCTTTGTCCTCTTTCCCGTCGCGCACCGTGATCTGTCGGTACTCGAAATCGATATCTTTGACTCGCAGTCGCAGGCATTCCATCAAGCGCAGCCCCGCGCCGTAAAGCAAACTCGCCATCAGCCAGTTGCGCCCGTCGAGCTGCGCAAGGACATTGCGCACTTCAGTTTCAGTGAGCACCACAGGCAAGCGCTGAGGCTGCTTTGCCCGCTCCAGATTGTCCATCCAGCCGATCTCTTTGTTGAGTACTTCGCGATAGAGAAAGACTACAGCGCTCAGGGCCTGATTCTGTGTGGAGGCGGATACTTTTTTCTCGACTGCGAGATCGTTGAGAAACTGTTCGATCTCGTGCTCGGCCATCTCGAGCGGGTGACGCTTTCCGTGAAAAAAGATATAGCGTTTGATCCAGTCGACATAACATTGCTCTGTGCGAATACTGTAGTGTTTGAGACGGATTTTCGCCCGCACCTGATCGAGCAGTTTTGGCTTTTGGTGTTGAGGACGCTGCTGGTGCGTTTGCATTTTGGACATGTGGGGCCTCCATGTGAGAAAGGATAGAGGTTGCTTGACAGAACGGTCCGATTATAGAATTAGACGCCAAATGTTTGCTAGTGTTCTGCGCCACTTTTGGTGTCTAATACATGTTGGGCGCTAGCGCGTTATGAAGCTTAGAACTTTCATTCGAACTCTCATCGTTACTTGCGTGGGGCTGGTGTGCCTACTCGTCGGGGGCTTCGAATGGAAGCATCATCATGATTATGGGCATTTCGTTTCTTACGGACTGCATGTTGATTCGCTGAATCGCGATTCCTACATTGGTATTCCAGGTCAGACAAAAATGTATTGGGCGCGGCTATCAAATTATTCGCTTTTCCCCGTGAGTTTGCCTGCTTGTGATTATGTGACCGATGCTTTCGATCCTGGCACAGAGTTTCCGCACGCCCTCCAGAGGTGGGGTGCCGCGTCAAATAGTTGGCAAACGATAGTAGATTACAGTGGAGAAGGCTTTTGCCAGCCAGCACCGCTTAGCACCATCGAAACTCATGCTGTTGTCAAAAGGCTTTGGCCCGGCTCATCCGTTGAGGTCATGGAAGGAGAAGCAACGGGAGCCCACGATGCGTTCAGAAAGGGCGATGTGGCTCGGTTCGTTGTCTTCCGAAAGATGGATAAGAGCGGCGAATGGCTGAGCGCTATTCCGTCGGTACCATTCGTCATAGAAGATGATGTTGTTCGCGGTGAGGACGAGTCGTTTCGCGTGAAGCATTAATTCACGGCGCGCCCAACAATGGCTTGCAGCTGACGGCGCGATGGCATGCTTCTCAAGTAATTCCTTTTCCTTAAGCTTGAATGCTGATCGCGCGCCGCAGCTGAAGCCAAGCGTT
>CAZVHN010000509.1:0-5809 GCA_964626895.1 uncultured Chloracidobacterium sp.
AATCGATTTCAATTCAGAGAGCTGTGGCCACCGGCTGCTATTTGCCGTGAAACTGGCGTTAAGGCTCTGGAGCCCGCGAAGCGTGGCGGAAGCATAAAGCCTAGGGTGGAGCGAAGCGGAACCCTAGGTAAGCGTGGTTGAAAGATTGCCAAGCGCGCGGCAGCCGATCCGCGATCTTGTCCGTGCACATGGGCCTTGTTCACAGACTAAAGTCTGGGCCACTTTAACAATATGAAACTCGCACTCAATGGTGCCACCACAATGAAAGCGGATCTTCCGACCGACCTCCGCGCCGCACACGCGGCGGGGTTCGACTTCGTCGAGATCTGGGCTGCAAAGCTACGCGATTTCCTGGCAACGAATTCAGCGCCTGATCTCGGAAAACTCTTTGACGAGTCTGGCCTGAAACCCCTGAGCATCAATTCCATCGAACATGTAACGTTTCGTAGCGCTGAGGACTACGCCGGAATCAAAGCCGAGTGTGAGGAACTAAGCTCACTGGCTGCGACGCTCCGCTGTCCCTACATCGTGGTAGTGCCGGGACGGCTGCCTGCGCAGGCGCCGAGCCTTGAAGAGATCATTGATGAGTCGGTACGCGTGCTCTCGGAGCTCGCCGCGATCGCGGAACACCACGGTGTGGCGCTCGGCTTTGAGTTTCTGGGCCAGACAGACTGCAGCGTGCAGACCCTGGATCTCGCCCATGAGATCGTCAAACGAGTGGCCCGGCCCGGCGTGGGACTGGTGATTGATAGTTTTCATTTTTACGTGGGCGGCTCAACAATTGAGATGGTTGAGGCACTCGACCCCGAGCGACTATTCATTTTTCACATCAACGATGCTGAGGATTTGCCGCGCGAGCAGTTGCAAGACTCGCATCGGTTACTGCCTGGACTTGGTATCCTGCCTTTGCAAGAGATGCTCGGAGCGTTTAAGCGCATCGGTTATGATCGCGTCGCGAGTGTGGAGATTTTCCGCCCGGAGTATTGGGAGCGCGATCCGTTTGAACTGGCGTGTGACGCGAAGGCCGCCACAGAACGGGTCCTGGCCACCTTGTAGCCACCTAAAGCTAAAAAGAACCATAGGCATTAGATCCAATCAATGACTAAACTCAAAATTGGAATCATTGGCGCCGGATACATTGGCGGTGTGCATGCCGCAATTCTGGCCCGCGACGAACGCGTTAACATCGCTGCAGTCCACGACGTGGCGCTCGAACCGGCGCAGCGTTTAGCGAGCACGTGCGGAGCCCACGCAGTGCCGAGCGCGCAGGAGGTTATCGAGAGCTGCGATGCCGTTTACATTACAACTCCAAACACGAAGCATACGGAGCTGGCCATCGGCGCGGCCCGGGCCGGCAAGCACGTGTTCTGCGAAAAGCCGATGGCCACGAGTCTTTTCGAGGCGCAGTCAGTTCTCGAAGCCGCAGGAAAGAGCGCCGCTGTTTTTCAAGTGGGCCATAACCGTCGCTTCGCGCCCGTATACACCACGCTCAAGCGCTTGCTGACGGAAAGTCATCTGCCTCACTCGGCCCACGTAAAGATGAATCGCGGCGAGTTGCTACAACCCGAGTGGGTCGGCGATCCACAAATCACGGGCGGGTTTCTTTACGAAACCACGATCCACATGTTCGACATGATGAGATTCCTGTTCGGGGAGATCACGATGCTGCAGGCGTTGGGGTCATCGCATGAGTATCCCGAGATAGACGACTTCTCGGTCCTCCTGCAATTTGCCGGCGGCATGCACGCAACCTTTGCGTCCTCGGCGGATGCAAGCTGGCTTTTCCCCTTCGAACGCGTCGAAGTCTTCTGCCATCACGGCACTATCACGACACGGGAAATGGAAAGTCTGGTCTACAACGAAGCGCTGGACGGGCGGAACATCGAACAGTCGATGCACCAGTTAGCGAAAGAGGAGAAGTGGGGCTACCTGCAGGAAGACAAGAGCTTTATCGATTCGATTACCAGGGGTTTGCCGCCCGCGGTAACTGCCAAGGACGGCTATAAGTCCGTCGAACTGGTGGAAAGCTGTTACCGTTCGGTTAGCACCGGTGAGCCAGTGAAGTTTTGAGTGGTGTCTTAAATTGAGGGAGACTCCGCCTGCAATTAGTGGCAGCTACCAGAGAGCTGCCCTTCAAATCGGAACGACTTGGAGCCCGCGAAGCGGGGCGATAGCATAGAGCCTAGGGTGGGGCGAAGCGGAACCCTAGCAGGCTGCTGAAAAACTCATTTTGGAGTGCGGAGGCAAGCGTAGCGCGACTCCGCTTTGGTTTGGCGAGCCCTAAAACCCCAAAAGAATCCAAAGCGCCGTCGCCGCTTCGCTCTGCCGGCGCACTCCACATTTCGCTCTCTTCGAACGCTGAAAGGGTTTTTCAGCAGCCTGCTAGGTAACCGTGTATGGAAATATTTGGCAAGCCCCGCGAGCGGGAGACAGAGTCAACAAGAGAGAAATCGTTGATGAAGTAACGCACCAAGAGATTATTGATCCGCTGTCGCCCGCTTCGCGGGCTAGTCTTGTTATCGCGTAGGATCGCCCGCTTCGCGGGTTCTAACTCCAGCACCCTCAAACTTCCTATCCTGACACCGCTACTGCGCCGTTTTCGCCGTGGCAGTTTCCTCCGTGGGTTTATTCGGCTGCGGTGTGATGCGCAGATACGGCTTTGGCGCCTTCCATCCGGCCGGAAATTTCTCCTTCGCTGCCTCGTCGGAAAGTGAAGGCACGATGATCACGTCCTCGCCGTACTTCCAATTGACGGGCGTCGCCACGCTGTACTGCGCCGTCAACTGAAGTGAATCGATGACGCGCAGGATCTCGTCGAAGTTGCGACCCGTGCTTGCCGGATAAGTGATCATGAGTTTGACCTTTTTGTCAGGGCCGATGACGAACACCGAACGCACGGTGAAGACATCGCTGATCTCCGGATGGATCATGTCGTAGAGCTCGGAGATCTTGTGGTCCGGGTCTGCGATGATCGGAAAGTTGAGGGCTGTGCCTTGCGTCTCTTTGATATCTTCGGCCCACTTGCTGTGTGAGTCAGTCGCATCGACACTCAAACCGATGACCTTAACGCCGCGGCTATCGAATTCAGGTTTGCATTTGGCCACATAGCCAAGCTCGGTCGTGCAGACCGGGGTAAAGTCTTTCGGGTGAGAGAAAAGCACCGCCCAGCTATTGCCAATCCACTCATGAAAACGAATCGGGCCGTCGGTCGTCTCGGCCGTGAAATCGGGTGCAGTGTCACCTAAACGTAATGCCATTGTTGAATCTCCTTTCATTCTGAGGGGAATTACCCAGCCCTGGCAGACTTTGTAAGCGAGGTGATGTTGTTAGGAATCCGAAGTGTTTTTTACATCGAAAGGTCCTGACAAGTCAATCCTGGGTGTCACTCGGTACTGGTGCAGTTTGCGCGGGTTGGGAAATACCGGTCAATTACAGAACCGAGGAGGATGAAGTGAGATCTGTTCAAACTGATGACCCACTACCTATCGCTCAAAATCGCTCAATACTGGTGCAGGTTTGCCTTCCTGACTTCTTATACGCGCTGCCAGACCCTGATTCCTATTCTATCCTTAGGATAAACTCGCCTCTTCCCTGTTAAGAAGCGGGGTCCCCACGCGGGCAGCCCGCGTGGGGTGCTAGGATAAACAACATGTCGAAACGCTGCGCATGGCCCAGGACTGATCTGGCGATCGCTTATCATGACCGGGAGTGGGGCGTACCGCTGCATGACGATCGCGGACTCTTTGAGTTTCTCATTCTGGAAGGCGCTCAGGCCGGACTCAGCTGGGAAACTGTCCTGCAGAAACGTGATAACTATCGCACGGCGTTTGATAACTTTGACCCCGCGAAAGTCGCAAAGTACAACCCACGTAAAGTGGAGCGACTCTTGGATAATGCCGGCATCATCCGCAACCGTCTGAAGATTGCGTCTGCGATTCAGAACGCCAGGGCGTTCATTGCAGTGCAGCAGGAGCTTGGCAGTTTTGACGAGTACCTCTGGCGCTTTGTCGATAACCGGCCGCTAAAGCGAAAACGCGGAGCACCCGTTCCCGCGCGTACACCTCTTTCTGACGCGCTGAGCAAAGACCTGGCGAAACGCGGCTTCAAGTTTGTCGGCCCAACGATCTGCTACGCTTTTATGCAAGCCGTTGGTCTGGTCAATGACCACGATCTCAGTTGCTTTCGCTATAAGGAGATTGGGAAACGGTAGGGTAGTGACATTGTTCAAGCCCCGCTAACTTGCAGGTCAGGAAGAGGGACCCTGTCCCCGCCTCAAGCTTGAAAGCCACTCAGCCGCCTGCGAGATTGAGGTTCCTCCAATTGCGAGCATGTGAGGAAGCTCCATTGGAGGGTGAGAATGAGTTGAGTTGTTAGTCCAAGGGGTTTTTATTTTGGTCGTAAGAGCGGGGACAGGGTCCGCCTTCCCTACCTGCAAGTTAGTGGGGCTTGAGCCGTCCTCTAAAATTAATTATTTTGCTGCCACTGCGGGTAATCGGCGGTATCATGGCTTTGATCGCTTCAGCATTTCGGCGAAACAGGCTCGCGGCGTCTTACAGGAGTTTCCATGGTTAGATTCTTGATGGCAGGGTTTCTCTTTCTAGCGGGCAGCGGCTCACTCGCATGCGGGAGCTATACAGAAACTCTAGTGGAAAGCCCTCGACGCGTTGACGAGCGAGTGGCGACTTCAACCCTGCGCTCAATCGGGCAGGCCCAGACGGCTTACAGTCTCACTAACTCTGGCGATTACGGGACCTTCGAGCAGTTGGTTGCGGGGGGTCATCTCGATGCGCGTTTCAATTCGAGCAAACCAAAGCTCTATGGTTATTTTCTGACAATGACCGTTGCTAACCGATCGTCGGGAGCTGCCCAGAGTTCTTATCATTGCAACGCAGATCCTGACCCAGCAGTGAACCCGGCGGGCCGGCACTTTTTTCTCGGCTCGGATTCTCCGGAACTTCATGTGAACCCGACAAAGCCTGCGACCGCAAGTGACGCTGCCTTTCAACCATAGTCTGCGTTGCTGTATTACAACAGCCCAAACTTGAAAAGGGCTAACAGGATCCCAGCCGTGAAAATACTTCTGCGCGTTATTCTCGTAGCATTCCTTCTCGCCATAAGCAGTGCCCGTTATGGAGTCGCGGCGCAGCAGAGCAAGGTCAGAGATTACCGTATCGCAAATGAACACAGCATACTCGAAGAGTTTGTGACGTTGCTTTCGCTCCCGAACGTCGCGAGTGATCACGTTAACATCCGCAGGAATGCGGCATTAATCATAGAAATGATGAAGCGCCGCGGACTGGAGCCGCGGCTCTTGGAAGCCGGCAATTCAACTGTCCCGCCCGCCGTTTATGGCGAATGGAAAGTTCCCCGCGCAACAAGGACCATCATTCTCTACGCGCATTACGACGGACAGCCAACCGATCCTAAACAATGAACCGGCACAATGCCGTGGCGACCCACACTTCGTTCAGCCGCACTGGAAGCCGGCGGTACCATTCTGTCGATGCCGAAGCCAGGTGAGAAAATCGATCCTGAATGGCGTCTTTACGCTCGCTCCGCGTCGGATGACAAGGCGGGAGTGATGGCCATTCTGAACGCAGTCGACGCCCTGAAAGCCCAGGGGATTGCGCCCACTTCTAACATCAAGTTTTTCTTTGAGGGCGAAGAGGAGGCTGGTTCGTCACATCTCGGCGACATCATTCGTGGCCATCAGAAACTGCTGGAAGCCGACGCCTGGCTCATCTGCGACGGCCCCGTGCATCAATCAGGTCTGAAGCAAGTAGTCTTTGGCGTGCGTGGCGATACTAAT
>CAZVHN010000510.1:0-7033 GCA_964626895.1 uncultured Chloracidobacterium sp.
ATGCGCTTCAATTCTCTCCTTCACGTCCCTTCCGGTCTTCTCCTGAAGCCAGTTTTTGAGTCGCCACCAGGCCTTGTCCGGCGTTTTCAAACCCTGACCCCACATTATCGAATCGCCCAGCACCAACATATGCAACGGATCACGTGTTATCGATTTGCTACTATCGGGTGCGGGCTGCTGGGCAAAGCTGGAGTTGACCGCTGCCAGCGCAAGTATGCCTATCACGAACGCAGCGATGCTTGAACTGGAAATGAATCTTCGAATCAGCATGCAAGTTTCACGGCCTGTTTTAGAGTTAACACTAGAATCTCGGGTCTGTCCACAGAGACTTGCGGCGAGTAGTTCTCTAAGATCAGCCGCCTAGTCGCAGGCTGGAAAGGAAGTCGTCAAGCAGGTTAAGGCTGACTCTAATTCGATAGTTGGCGGTTGAACGAATGTCGTCGATGGGCACTATTTCGCGGGCCAGGGCGGCCTTGCCGAGTCCGGGCAATTGGTCGATCGGCTGGCCGCGCAGGGCGGCTTCTGTTTTGACGCAGCGGATCGGAATTGGCGCCACACTTCCCAAGGCAATTCGGACGTCCGCCAGACGCTCACCGTCGGTGTTGGCAGTTGCGGCGAAGCACACTTTTGAGATTGCCTGCGCTTTACGCGTGCCGACTTTGCGATAGTACTGCGTCAGATTTTTACTTGAGCGGGGCAGACGAATGCGCACTAGCAGTTCGTGGGGCTGGATGTTCATCTGTTTGTAGCCCGTGTGAAATCCGTGATAGCAAACCCAGTGCGAGCCTGTAGTAGAGACCAGTTCCAGCTCCGCATCATAAACCAGCAAAGCGGGCGGCGAGTCGGCAGCAGGTGACGCGTTGGCGATGTTTCCCCCGAGCGTGCCGCGATTTTGAATTGCCAGGCCACCGGTTTCGCTCGCGGCCTGGCAAAGCATGGGAAATTCCGCGCGCAAAACGGGATGCGACTGAATCTCAGTATAGGTTGTCAGGGCGCCGATCGTTACCTGGGCATCAAACACTTCGATCCCGCGCAGCTCTTGCAGGTTCCAAATATTGATGTAGTTCCTATGTGCGAGTGTGCCGGCTTCGAGCAGCACCATTAGGTCAGTGCCACCAGCAAAGGGTTTATACACGCCGGGCTCGCGCGCAAGGAGTTCCAGCGTCTCAGGCAGGGAACCCGGCGTGAACAGTTGAAAATGGGGAATATAGGCTCGCAACGGCTTTACTTAGATGGTGGACAGTTTCGTTAAAGCTGACTTAGCTTGGACCCTTCAACCAGTCTGCTTGGCGGACGACTGACAGTAGCCCAGCAGTTCACTGCGGGATGCGAAGCGAACGAAATCTAGTCCGTGAAGCGGACGGCTGAACGGCAGACGCCAGATTCCAAGAAAACCTTTTCGGTCGTCCGTCAATACAGACAACTTTATGGAGTGCAGTGGCAAGCGCAGTGCGACACCGCTTTGGATTATCCAAGCAAGAATCCAATCCAAAGCGCCGGCGCCGCTTCGCTCTGCCGGCGCTAGTCGTTCTTGCAGGCACGGATAACTGATTCGAAGATCTTCATATACCCCGTACAGCGACAGAGATTCCCGGCTAGCCCTGTGCGAATTTCGGCCTCCGCAGGGTTCGGATTGCGCTCTAGCAGATCCACTGCGGCCATCAACATCCCCGGCGTGCAGATGCCGCATTGCGCTCCCCCAAACTCGATGAAAGCCTGTTGCACAGCATGCAATTGGTTAGCGCCGGCGATGCCTTCGATTGTTTTGATCGAAGCGCCTTCGACCTGCGCCACCGGCACCAGGCAACTGTTCACGATCTGACCGTCAATGAAGACTGAACACGCGCCGCACTCACCCTCCCCGCAACCTTCTTTGGTCCCAGTCAGCTGTAACTGCTCACGAAGCACATCCAGCAAACGCTCCATTGGATATGCCGTCAGAGTAGCTGGTTCACCATTCACTGTGCACTGTACTTTGGTCTTCTGATTGGTTGGTAGGTTCATCGCTCAGGATAGTGAGCAGAGATTATCGCGCTAGTCTAAGAATCGCAAAGTCGTGGAGCGTATTCAGTGGGGCTCAACCATGCTTGTGGATGACCTTTCATGTTAGAGTGTGAGCCAATGAGATATCGGGAGATCATAACGATTGACCCAGGTAAGCGAGGCGGGCGGGCTTGCATTCGGCACATGCGAATCGCCGTGGGAGATGTGCTGGGCTGGCTCGCGGCTGGCATGTCGCACAAAGAGATTCTTAGTGATTACCCGGAATTGACTGAGGAAGACATACTTGCTTGCCTGGCGTACGCCGCCGATCGCGAACGACGCCTGCTCACCACGGCTTAATGAAGCTTTTATTTGATCAAAACCTCAGTTTCAAGCTGTGCCTGCGCCTTAAAGATTACTTCCCAAATTCGGAACAAGTTCGGCTTCTAGGAATGGCCGAGGCGAGCGATCAGGACATCTGGCAGCATGCTGCCGCTCAAGGATTCATTATCGTAAGCCTGGATTCGGACTTCGCGGATATGGCCGCACTACTCGGGCCACCGCCAAAAGTGTTGTGGCTCCGATGCGGGAACCAACCAACCGCAAAAATCGAACAGTTACTGCGGGAGCGCTTTCCAGTGATCGAATCCTTTGAGACCGAAGAATCCACTGCGTGTCTCGAAATATATTGAATGCCCAAGTGCAAATAAATTGAGTGTCCAAGTCGATTAGCTTGTTTAAGTAAAGGAACGTGCGTCTTAATCATAGGGAAACTTTCAGTGCCAATAGTTTCCTAGCGACGTCCTTCAGCTGCTCGGAGTTGCCGGCTGACAGCCCCATTGAGGTGGTTTCCAGGTTGTTGAGATGACGAATGATTTGGTATTCCGACGCTCCTGAAGACAACAGCCGATAAATCCCGCCCCCGTAAGAGTTGTATTCATCGTGTGCTGCTGGCGTACCGCTGACTCCAATTGGATCCCAATCATGTAGCAGAACTCTCGCTATCGCCTGTTGAATTCCTGCGGCTCTCTTGGCTCGCTTACTCATCGATGTACACCTGTGTTCAGCAACTCCTCCATCAGCGACTCCGGCATTAGCGGCACATGACTGATGCTCACTCCCGTGGCGTTCTCGATAGCACTGAGAATTGCCGGCGCCGCCCCGTCCATCGGCAGCTCACCAATCCCTTTCGCGCCGGCCGGTCCGTAGGCGTACGGGTTCTCTTCAAAGTAAACTCGAATCGGAGGAATGTCGGCCGGAGTGGGAATGATGTAGTTGGTCATCTGATTGTTTGCCATGCGTCCGTTGGCCCACACCACATTTTCAAACAGCGTGAATCCAATTGCCTGCGCTACGCCGCCTTCAATCTGGCCGGCTGCCAGAACGGGATTGATAACTTTGCCAACTTCCTGCACCGCCACGAAATCCTGCACGTGAGCTTCGTAAGTGAGCATGTCGACGGTGACTTCCGCCACGTAAACGGCCCAGGCGTAGGTGCCATAGGCATCGCCCTGATACTTCTCATCGTCCCAGAAGACATTCGGAGGCGGCTGGTATTTGCTATAAGACTTTAGCGGTCCGTGGGCCTTGATGTACTCGTCGCATGCTCTTTGAAATTCTGACCGCGTGTAGCCTTCCTGCAGATGGCCACTCGCAATCAATGTCTGCTTTAAACCGAGCACTGCTGACTCGACCAGCTTGCCCACCACCATGCAGGTGCGAGACGCGACCGTGGGCCCGCTATTCGGAACGTTCCCGGTGTCCGGCTGCGTGACCTCGATCAGGTCGTGGTCCAGGCCCAATGCGTCCGCGGCGATTTGCGCGAAGATCGTATTGGTCCCCTGTCCTATCTCCGTGCTAGCCGAGAGGATCTTGACCCGGCCTTCGGGCGTAGCCTCGGCCCCCACCACTGATGCCAAATAGACCTCACCGGAGCCGGTAAATCCTGCCCCGTGCATGAACGACGCGAAGCCGATGCCTTTCTTGACGCGGGATGAAGGATTGTCTGCGGCGAATCTTTCTCTCTTCGCCCGGTAATCCGTTAAATCAAGGGCGCGATCCAGCAACGCTTCCATTTCCACATTCTCGCGAATCACCTGACTGGTCGCGGTGGTCTGTCCCTGCTGAACGAAGTTTCGACGGCGAAACTCTTCGGGCGTCAACCCGACCGTCTGCGCCACTTTATCCATCTGCCGCTCGAGCGCGAAAATACTCTGGGGCGCGCCGAAACCGCGAAAAGCGCCATGCGGAGGTACGTTGGTCGCAACTGCCTTGCTGCGGATGCGCACGTTCGGACACGAGTAAGGCCCGGCCGCGTGGATGGTTCCTCGCGAAAGGACGACGGGAGAGAGTGTGCAGTAGGCGCCACCATCGATCACAAAATCAATTTCCATTGCGAGCAGTTTGCCGTCTTTCGTGACTGCCGTTCTGTGTCTCGTGCGTGAGGGATGACGTTTGGTGGTGGACACCATGTCTTCCGCGCGGTCGTAAATGATCTTGACGGGTTTACCAGACTTCAAAGCCAGCAAGGCTGCGTGGCCCGCAATCATCGATGGATATTCTTCCTTGCCGCCAAAGCCGCCGCCGGTCTCAGTCTGAATCACACGGATCTTGTCTTCTGGTTGGGCGAAGAGTTTAACCAGCGCTTTGTGCACATAGTAAGGACACTGCATGGAGCCCCAAACCGTTACGCCGTCCTTGGGGTTTGCGGTGGCAATCACTCCATTGTTTTCGATGTAAAGCTGCTCCTGCGCGCCCGTGGAATACTCCCCTTCGACGATATGATCGGCCCGCGCCCAGACATCGTCGACGTTGCCCTTGTCTACCAGAAAGGATTTGAAAACATTGTCATCTCCCCAGACGATCTCCTTCCTGGCCAACGAATCTTCCAGCGAGAAGATCGCGGGCAACTCTTCAGTCTCGATGCGCACATTGCGACGCGCTTCCTCCAGCAGATACCTGTCAGGATGCGCCAGCAGAACTATTGGTTCTTCAGGGTGATTGATAACCTCGCCGGCGAGATAAGGCTGGTCATTGAGAATCAGTGCGACGTAATTCTCACCGGGAATGTCTTTTGCGGTGACGATCGTGAATTCCTCCCAGGGAATCTCACCTTCGAACGAAATGTTTTTGATACGGCCCCGGGCAATCGTGCTGCGCACAGTCGCGCCGTGAAGCATTCCGGGAAGAGTTAGATCGTCAACGTATAACGCTCTCCCGGTGACTTTCTTGCGACCTTCCTTGCGGGGAATGGATTTGCCGATGGAGCTCATCAGATTCGAATGCTAATTAAGTCTTAGACAAGCACAAACTCAATTCCAAAAGGACAGCTCAAGCCCCTCTAACTCGCAGGTAAGGAAGGTGGACCCTGTCCCCGCCTCAAGCTTAGAAACCACTCAACTGCAAATCAACCTCTCAAACTTAGTACCCTCTCAGATCTGGAAGGTGACCGATTTCACCTCAAGCTTGAAAACCACTCAGCGTAAGAGCGGGGACAGGGTCCGCCTTCCTTACCTGCAAATTACCGTAGCTCCCTTCTCTTCCGCGTTACCTGAGAAGTCCTAACTCTTATTCACGGTTTAGCGATGACGAGCGGATTCGCTTCCAGTTCTCTCCGGTAGAAGACACGCGGGCGTTGGAGCGTGCGTTTTTGAGGGTCTGCAATATTCTGTTCTCCCTCGGTAAAGGCAATCGCCAGCCCCACGCCTCGCGTCTGCTTCATCTTTTCTTCCTGCATCTGTGGCACGCGCTCGGTGGCGAAGTCGAGCCACTCTCTCGCGCTCAGCAGTCCGTCCTTCGGTTCAATATCTGCGATCGGCGTCTTAAGTCCTTCCTCAACCAATGCGTAGGTCAGAAGTCCGTGACCGAGTTGCGCAGCTTCAAGAGCCGCTTGATAACTTTGCGCTGCGGTAAGGATGTACATGCCCTTTTCGTAGGCCAGTTGCGCCAAACCTTTGGAATTCATTGGTCCACGGCGTTTCTCTTCCGCCTCGAGCGCCTGCCCCGAGTTGCAGGCATCGATGATCATTAACAGGTGGCCGGCGTCCAAACTCTCGACCGCTTCCTCCAACTCTATGTCTGAGATGCTGTGCGAGAGTATGCTCTGCAGCCCCTGCTCAGTAAGCTTGGTCCTATCGCCGGTGTAACCCAGATCATGCGGAATCAGGTAGAAGCGTTGCGCCTGGGCCGTTCCGTGACCAGCAAAGTAGATGATTACAGTGTCTTCCGGCTCTGCGCGTTTGACTCGATCAAGAAAGCCCGCCTTCAGACTGGGCGGTTCAGCTGCGCCGGCTAATCGCTTCAGCGCCAACAGTATGTTCGCTTTGGTCGCGTTCTCGTTCAGCAGGGGAACGACTTCGACACGCGCGAACCGCCCAACTTGCGTTTGCCGGGCGCGAACTTCGTCGCCGAAGCTCTGCGCGTCAGCCACGGCATACTTCAAGTTGTACTGCGGATTTGCGTATTCATTTAAGCCGACCGCGATAACATAAGCGGTGCCGGCGCGCTTCAGACTGTCCGCGCCCGTCAGTGGCAACTGAGCGTCTTTGCTCTTGACGTTATCTTTGTTGAAGGCGTAGGCCGTCAGCCCGTTCGCTCCGGCAGCGACAGTGATTTCTTCCTCAAGCGTGACGGCGGGTTGCCCCTTCAAAACATCGCCGTGCCAGACTTTCACTAACGAACCATTGCGAAACAGGCGCAGGTCACGCGCGCCGCTGCTCTGCGGATGATCCTTGTCCGAGGGTGCGTCGGTGACTTCGATGCTTACCTTTACGCGGCGTGAAGCTATGCCCGTGGCCTGCGCTGGTTCGCCGGCCAATGACAATTTAACTACTGGCTGGCGGCGGTCCTTCCGGGAAACATCCTGCGCCACACGCGGTCGTTTCCCGGCCAGGATCTCGCTGAGCAGACCAGGATAATAGAACTCGCTAAAAAACCATTCGATCGGTGCGACGTTGAAAGTGTCCTGATTGTAGCGCCAGAGAATCTGGCTCCACGAAGCGGGCGTGCCATCGAACAGACCCTGGGGCGTGACCACCATCCACTCGCCGCC
>CAZVHN010000511.1:0-9046 GCA_964626895.1 uncultured Chloracidobacterium sp.
AGTTAGTCGCGCACCAAGTAGCCTTCGCTGCGGAGGCCGTCAAGGGTCTGCCCTCGCAAGCCTCGCTCCGATGAACGCCGCAAACTACAAAACAGTTTTCGTCGCCCTTGACTGCCTTCCTCGCTACGGCTTGAAGGTCCATAAGGGGAGCTGCCGCTCCCCGTTTGAAAACGGCGCCGGACACTATCTTATTCAAGCCGGTTTTTTGTCCAACGATTGGCGAGAGGCTCAGTCGCTGCGAAGAATCTCCCTAATCTTCGGTTCAGTGAATGTTGTCGGACTTGGCCGCCGAGAGGGTAGGAAGTCTTGTGCTATACTTTCGACCATGGAGCAGCAAGAACTAATAGAGAAAATCAAGAGACTTCCTCAGGAGCGGGTCGCTGAAGTTGAGGATTTTGTTGACTCCCTGGCGCGGCGTGAACATAGTAGCAATCGAATGAATCTTCACCAGGCACTCACCGATTACGCCATTCAATACGCGGGGACAGGTGCCGACATCGATCCCGACCTCGAGGCCGCTGCGACCGATCACCTGGTCACAGCTTAGGCTATTCGTGGACCGCTTCGCGTGAATCAAGGCCAGCGGCATATGGGCCTCTGACGTGGAGGATCGTGACCGTCTTTTTTTCGACAATGAAGAGAACCCGATAGCGCTGCACAATTAGTTGCCGCACAGCGATACCGAGATCATCGCTTTCAGGTGCAAGCGGGCAACTCAGTGGCTGCGAAGTCAGGCGCAACTTAATGAAGCGCTGCAACTCCTGAGCCCACGCTTTTGCTTGTTTGTCGCCCCACACTTGCCGACCCCATTGATAGGCTGAACTAATGTCTATTTCCGCGTCCGGGTGGAAGATAACCGAGTACCTTTTCATCAGTCTGCGGTGGGAATGTTGTTCTCGGCGAAGAACTCGGTGAAAAACTCATCTGCCGTTCGGCCCTTCTTCCGGCCCAGTGAGGTCAAGCGCTGGCGCAGCAACGCAATAGTTTCGGACCGCTCTTTGAGATCGAGTAGGCTTTGGTAGCCCTCGGCATCCTGCACGACCACGGCTGCTTTGCCGTTGATCGTCAGGACAACGGGCTCTTTGGTTTTCTTCATCTGGCGCATAACTTTGTTGCTATCGCGCTTGAAAGTTGAGAGGCTCATAATGTCTCGAGCAAGTTTCATGGTTACACCTATCATAGATAAATTTGCATTTAATCTGACTACAGCATAGAGGGTAGGAGACCGAAGACTAAGCTGTCAAGTTCTTCCAAAATCAGACAGTGGGATCGCTCTTGCCCCAGATCAAGATGTTTCAAATCCCTCAAGGAGCTTGATGAAGTTGCGCTTGCGTTTGTATTCGACGCGAAGCGCGGCAAGATATTCCTCAAACTCGGTTACGCGGTCCAGCCGGCCCATTAGCTCTCGGATTTTGTGCAGCAGCTTAGCTGCTTCAGCGTAAGCGGCATTGTTTGCCTGCTTGAGAATGGGCGCGATCATCTCCTTGTAGACTGGTACGACATCGCCGGGGTGCTTTTCTTCACGCGCGGCGGCAAGCCGAAGCCAAAGACCTGACGAACAGCCACCCGCGGTAGCTTCCTGCCACGCCTCGTCGTAGCGCTTTTCCCAGAGAAAGACTTCAACCAGACGCGAGTTGTCGGCATGACCGGGCCAATGCCAATGGTTCTTTGAAGTTTTCTCTTGTTGCTTTTCTTTCTCAATAACGCCTCGCAGATTGGCCAGCGCTTTGTCTCTCCAGCCAGGCCAGTCGGGATGCGGGCGCACTTTACGAGCGTGCGCCTTCAACTCCTGGTAGTTTTTCAAAGACGGCGATTCCACAAACTCGTGCCAGATTAGTTTCATCGCGTCGTCGTGGCGGGCGCGGCGGTGATACTCGCGAGCGAGAAACTCAACCAGTCGTGAATCGCTTTGCGAGAAAGACTTCATTCCCTGTTCGGCCCAGTCGAGCGCCTTGTCGTGCTGACCGGACTCACGATAGATTTCGGCAATCTGAAGGAACGAATAAGCGTGCGAAAGATCGCGGCGCTTGATCTCGACCAGGGCTTCAGGGTCGTCCGATTGCTGCGCGAGCGCTTGCATCATGCTGGTGATGCGAAAGCGTTTGCCGTAGACCTCATCGTCTTTGTCGCCGGGCCCTAGTTGGCGAATCATGGCCCATTCGGATTCGGCTAACTCTCGGTATTCTGCCAGGCCATCCGCGCCAAAGACGTCCGCATAGGTCTCTGCCGTTCCATAAAATATCTCCCAATCGCCTTTCATTTCCCACTCGAACAGTCGCCGCGCGAGAGCCCGGGGTTCCGGGCGGGCCTCCAGGCAAGCGCGATGATGTAGATCCTGAAGCTCTGACAGGATGTCGCTCATGTAGCCATCTGAATCGTCCATGTCGCCGATGGCGCTTTCCAGTTGCGCGAGCGCGTACTCCGTGAGTTCAATGACCGCCGGCGCGTGACCGTCGTTAAGGAGCGCCGCGATCGACTCGGTTACCTGATGAATGCGCCGGGTATAGTCGTACGTGGATCGGTAGTCAACAAAGCCGTTGGTCCGCGTCGCGTTTGCGATGGAACGACGATACGCGGCAATATCGAAGCCTGCAGGATTGGATTGCGCGGCTTCAAGGAGCAGGCGGTCACGCAAGTTTCGGTTTTCCATCGCTTCGCGCGCCAGCATGGTGACCAGAGTATCTTTGTCTTGCCGCTCTAGGTACACACGTAGATCGTCTTTGCTTGCCGCCCGTTTTCGTTTCCTGCCGGGCTTACCATTGCTTTCCGGATCTGGGTGAAGTGAAGCCAGACCGACGGCAACGAGGTGTTTACAGAACTCACCCTCAAGGCCAATCGGGCAATCACACGAGTAGTCAATTTCGCGCTCGGTTGCACGAAGCGTGACGCAATAGTCGTCTTGGCCACTGACGATCGCCGTCAACGCCCCCTCGTACGTGGCGAGACTGTGTACGCGGCCATCTTTGAAATACGCTTCACCGCGAGCGAACGAACGACTGGTTGCCAGTCTCTTGAGTTGAAGAAGATTGATCGCCGCCATAAGTGTTTCGGTTAATGGTTACCAAGGTGCTGTTGCGCGATGATCAGTTTACCAGTTTAGCTGCCAAGTCTTCCGCTCAAAGAGCCAGTTAAGAACCACCAGGAGACCAATGACCTCAGAGTTTCGCTAGTGGTATTATCGAATCGCGAGTACAACGTCTAATGCCAAAAGAGGGGCTGAGTTGACATGCGTGCGAGCGACCTATCTGCGAAGCTAATACTTGTAGCTTCTTAAGCTCAGGTTGAGGTTGCCGCTGAATCGAGCCGAAGCGAAATAACGTGGATATTCTAAAGCAATACACTGAGCGAGCTAATGAAATCATCGGAGAGCGCACGCCCGACGAGCAGAAATATGATCGTGAAGTCACACGCTGGCTGCGCAGGGGCAAGAACATAAACAAAGCTGTTGCGAAGGCGAATGAGAAATACCCTACAGAGGCGTTACAGGTTGACAATGATAATTTGGCGGACGTGCAGGCCCATTACGAGTACCTGGCAGAACACGACGCCATCATGGAGAAATTAGACGCCCTCAAGAATTAGGTGGCCGAAGCCACCTAGCCTACCTTGCCTCAGAAGTTCAAAGGTTATCTTCATCTCCACCGTAGGGGCGGCGAAAAGGTTGCGGAGAGTGACTACTGCGGGGACAGAGATCCTCAAAGAAAGCGAAGAAGAGGCCACCCTGGGCGAGTGGCCTTTCGTGTTTTTGACATGGATTGTAAACGTAACCTTGCGGTTAGTTGTCTAATTTCGGCCTCTAATTTAGGGCTCGGCAGCGCGGGCCGTTCTCGTTAGGCTTGCAGCAGCTTCCGCTGCAGGTTGGTTTGGTAGCTCTGCTCCAGGTAATCAGCACCTTCGACGGTCAGAATTAAGCGTGATTTGTCGTCGAGCGTCACGAACTTCTTCTGCTGTAGGAACCAGAGGGTGAACTCGAGGTGCTCCCGCGGTCTGCCGGTCAGTCCTTCAAACTCCCGCCAAAAGACTCCGGGGTTCGTCGGTTCTAAGCGCCGCCGGGTGTAGAGGGCTTCGAGCACGGTAAGTCGGACGAGCTGCTCCATCTCGAAGTCATTCTCCACCTGGGCGCCAGTGGACACGAGCCGCCAGCGATCCTGCCGGTGCTCCTCGTGCACGACGTCATATCGCGCCCGCTTTTCCGGATCGTTCAGGACCGTGTAGGCCTCGAGGATCGTGCGGAAGCGGCCCTCGTCGCCAGTTTGCTGATTATCTGGATGGAACCGCTGCGCGAGCATCCGGAAGACGCGATTAATCGTCTCCGGCTCGGCGCTCGTGCTGACCTGCAGCACTTCGTAATAGTCGACCGTTCTCTCTTCTGGCATACGAGAGGCACCCCTGGCAAATGCTAACCAGCCCCATCTTCCACGTCAACTCCAGCGGACGGCGATTGGCTGACTGTGACCGCGGCGGCGGCTGGCCTGAGTCGTTGACGGAGCTTCCGTTCTTTTCTACGCAGCAGTGGCAGCGTGTATTTAGCGAACTTCATTTGGCGCAAGGCCCGGTGTGGATCGACCAGGTGCGTCGTAGGCGGCTTTGCGCCTGACTCCTTCAGTACCAGACCAATGGGCAACTCCATCTGATCCTGTAGCTTGATGAGCTGACAAATCAGAGCAGCCGCCGGCGTGATCAGTGGACCGAAGCCGTAGCGCACCTGCGGCGTCCCCACAATGTAAAGGTTCTTATACTCTGGCAACGTGCAGCCACCGTAGAGCAATGCGTTGCTACCCTTAACTGGAACGAGGCCTGGTGGTAGGAATGGAAAGCTTAGGTGAAACCCTGTGGCGCAGACCACCATGTCGAACTCTTGGGACGTCCCATCGGCAAAAATGACTCGCCTGCCCTCGAAACGAACAACATCAGGCCGAGGCCTTATGCGCCCGTGCTTCACGTAGTGCAGGATCTCGGTATTTATCGTAGGGTGCGCTTCGAAGATCCGGTGGTCCGGTTTTGGCAGCCCGTAACTTTCATACTTCCCGACCACGACCCTTAGGATGATCCTCAGCAAAAGTCGTTGTGCCCAGACTGGCACCCAACCCGGGACCAATTCCGGCAGCGGCACGCCGAAGACGGTCTTCGGCAGAAACCAGTAGCCGCGCCTTATGCTGATGTCGCAACTGCGCCCGACGCGGGCGGCTTCGGCTGCGAGGTCACAGGCGGAGTTACCGCCGCCGATGACAAGGACGCGTTTGTTAACGAACTGCTGCGGGTGCTTGTAATCCTTCGAGTGGATGTACTCACCGGTGAACCTGCCGGCATAGTCAGGGTACCGCTTGTCCCAGTGGTGTCCGTTACAAACGATGACGCCTTTGTAGACTCGTTTTTCTGCGCCGGCTAACTCGACCTCCCAAAGGCCGTCCGCGAGTGGGAGACACATCAAAACCTTGGTGCGGAACTGTATATGTGGGCGAAGGTTGAAAGCCTCGGCGTACGAAGCCAGATAATCCAGCATCTGCTGCGCACTGGGAAAGTCTGGATAATTGTCTGGCATCGGGAAGTCTGCGTACTCAGTCGACTTGCGAGAGGAGATGATGTGCGCTGTCCCGTAGACGCCGTGGTACCAGTTTCCACCGAGGTCGTCGTCTGCCTCAAGCTGCTCGTAGGGTATCCCAAACTGTAGCAGGGCCTTCGCCACCGCCAGGCCCACGGGCCCGGCGCCGATCACGGCCAGATGCGTGGAACGGTCATCCATTAGTGCGTCCTCAGTGCCACCTTGCGATGAAGATGCGTGTCTTCCGGTAAATAGACTTCAACATCCCACCCGCGCCAAGCTGCGAAAGGATTTCATAACGATCGAGTATTGTTCCGGATGGAAGAGGCGAGCCCATGGGAATAAGGTTCTAAAATCCGCAA
The DNA here is from genome assembly GCA_964626895.1 of uncultured Chloracidobacterium sp. GTDB lineage: Bacteria > Acidobacteriota > Blastocatellia > Pyrinomonadales > Pyrinomonadaceae > PSRF01. The sequence goes on from CAZVHN010000511.1 coordinate 5,905, forward strand.
TCCGAAATTCGCATTCCGAAATTCGTCAGGAATTCTATCCGACTTGGTAAACGTGAGGCCAGGTTTCGATTCGATTTCGTTGGCTAGCAGTTTGCAAGGACACTCAGGCTAATGACCGCGCTACGGCTCGCCTTGGGCTACGCCCAGGCTCTCACACCGGCTGGCCACTGGCGCTATACTGCTCACCGCTTACTGCTAACTGCTTACTGAGATGTCCACCATTCAGAAAGACTTTGATCGAATTGCCTTAGTCTCAGAGGATGGTGGGGCCCACAACGATCACTATCACAACTTCCTTCTCCGACATCTCCCGTCGAACTGTCATGACGTGCTGGAAATCGGGTGCGGCACAGGTGCGTTCGCAAGGCGCCTGGCTGAACGTTCACAGCAGGTGCTGGCCCTTGACCTGTCGCCGGAGATGATTCGCATTGCTCGCGAGCGCTCTGCGCAGTTTCCGAATATCGAGTTCCAGCTCGCCGACGTACGTGACTCGCCTTTTCATATTGGGAGCTTCGATTGTATTGCCAGCATCGCGACCCTTCATCACCTGCCGTTTCCAGAGATGTTGTTAAAAATGAAGGCGGCACTGAAACCAGGTGGAGTTCTGTTGGTCCTCGATCTGTTCGAGCCTGCAGGCTTATCGGATTCACTCTTGAACCTTTTGGCCCTCCCAGTGAGCGCCACCCTGAGGTTGATACATCACCGCCGCCTGCTACCGCGTCGCGAAGCGCGCGACGCCTGGACCGCACACGAGCGCCACGACTCCTACCCGACGATGAATGAGGTGCATGCCCTTTGCGAGCGAATGCTGCCTGGCGCAAAGATCAAGCAGCACCTGTTGTGGCGGTATTCGATTGTCTGGGAGAAGCCCGAGTGATGTAGCGCAATGGTAACGGGTCAGTTTGTGGTGATCCTGATCTCATTAAGTCGACTTCTTAGTGGGAGCGTCGGGTGCCCGCGCTCCCAATGAAAACCGGCGAAACACTATCTGGAAATTCAAAAATGACCCACTAAGAACGCGAAACCAGGGCTGTCTCTCCAATCGGCTATCCCGCCTCCAACATCTGGACAACACGTAACACATCTGGACTCTTGACTTACATTTTCTCTTCAGGTACACTCCTTTGGCCGAGTAGGAAAGGAGCCCTCAAGTGGAAACAACTGCAACGTCGAAAGGTCAGATCGTAATCCCCTCGTCTATCAGGCGAAAGTTCGGAATAACGGAGGGCACGCGCATTCAAATAAACGTAAGCGACGACGAAACGGAAATCATCTTGACGCCCATTACTCGCGAATATGTTCATAGTCTGCGCGGCAAGTTTAAGGGCAAGGGTTTATTGAAAGCGCTTATGGCCGAGAAAAAGAAGGAGAGAGAGCTGTAATGCCCCGTAAGCCGAAAGCTATCGTGCTCGACTCCTGGGCTGTCATTGCATATCTGGAGGGAGAGGCAGCAGCGGCAAGGGTCGCCGACCAGATTGCAGACGCGCACGAGCAGGACGTGCCCTTACTCATTAGTGTCGTTAACGCGGGCGAAGTTTGGTACATCATCGCGCGCGAAACCTCAGTGAGTGACGCAGACCGGAGCATCACGGAGTTAAGGCACCTCGGAATTGAATTCATCGATGCCGACTGGACTCTCGCCCATGAAGCCGGCGGCTTCAAGTCGAAATACAAAATGTCTTTTGCCGATTGCTTTGCAGCCGCGTTGGCAAAGCATAGGAAAGCCCTGTTGTTAACGGGCGACTCTGAATTCAAGCAAGTAGAAGCTCAAATAACAATCGAATGGCTCTAGTTGAATACTTTTCGTCTGGGAGAAAACAAATGATTGCCATCGCAAAAGAGAGCTTGGCTCCGCTTCATTTCGATTCACTGCGGCAAGTGCACCGAGCAAACGCCGACGGCCTCGTGCCTGAAGTTGTGTTTTGCCTTTTTCTCTGTAAGGGGGTTCGCAAAAGCGTTGCCATTGAAGAAGTCGCAGCACAGGGAAGCCTCACTTATCCCACGGATTTTTATGCTTGGGTAAATGGAGAACGAGTGCCTGATCTCGCTTTTGATTCTTTTGCTTCTTGAGGAAGCGAGTTCTGAAAAGTGGAACTACGTAATTGGAGACTGGTCACGCGGCTGGCATCTCACGAGGAAAGGTTCAAGGTTTGCGAAAGATATTAAGCGACGGAAACTCGAATTGCATAGGAATTAGATCGCCTGAAGCCCGTAAGATTGTCCAAGGATACTCAGATGAGTATTAAGATTAAGCATGAGCGGGAGTTGGACGCGATAGCTCCCAAGGACCCTCGTTTATTCGATGATGCTTCGCTCGCCGCACTTGTAACGTACAGCCTGTTTTGGTTGCACGAATGGGAGATGCGTCGATCTGTAGAAGCAATAACCGTACTTAGTTGGAGACTATTCCCTGAAACTTCTCAATGGTAGGCTGGCCCCAATACCCTGCTGGGTCCTGCCACTAAGAAACTGCTTGACTCTCACAGCCTCCCACATTCGATTTCACGGTCCGGAACAGTCGTGCAATTCAAGCTAAGAGAAGGGACGTCCATACCGCAAGAAGACCGCCGTAGCAGCAGTTCTGAATCGTCGAAGGGTGGCGGCCGCGGACTTAATATCAGAGTACATCTCGCACGAAAGCGGACTCTGCAGGCGGCTTGCGGGAAGCTCCGTTACCGATTGAGTCATACTCCCGTTTACGTTCTAGCAGCAAACACGCCTTTGAGAACCGTTCCTGAGGAATTCATGGAACTTCGTCTGTTGTATGCAGGAAATGGTTTAGTCGATTCGCGAGTCTAGCATCGCTCGCAGGTGGCCCTTCTTGTTATCACTTCACCACTTCAGCCTTCCACGTCAGCACCCAGAGGATATTGGTGAGGCTGACGTAATCGCCGAAGAACCGGAGGTAGTACTCGTGGCGATTACCGAGTGGAACGATCTGCCTCGGTCGGCAAATGAAATCAGCGAGGACGACATCCCTTTCTAACTCTCATTCAAATGCCTCAAAACAAAGCTGTGGACCTGTCCCGATGATCCAGAAACTCGCTAACACTTACTTCTCTGGTGCCGGGCTCATGGACATCGGCCTCCAAGCTGGCGGTCTGACATTGCAGCAAAGCTTTGAGATCGAGGCTCTCTGTTG
>CAZVHN010000512.1:0-2007 GCA_964626895.1 uncultured Chloracidobacterium sp.
TTGACGTCGAGATAGGCGCGCGGGAAATGGGCGTGGAGGAGGGGCGCGCCAAGCGCGGTCACGAACCCGAACAACGCCTCGACATAGCAATCCTCCGAGCGGCGAAGCGCCAGCGAATCAAGCCGGGAAGCGGCGAGGAAGGCCTTGGGATAGACGCGGCCGCTATGGGGCGAGTTGAAGACGAGCGGGAGCGTCAACGTGTCGGGCCGCGCCACCGTGAAGGGGGGTGAAAGCTCGGTCTCGATCGCTTCAACTTCGCTTCGGCTCATTGGCCGTTCCTTGGACTTTCGCCCTTTGGAGCGCGGGTTCGTCTGCAAAATCTGCCAATGAGCGTTGAACCTGTCCAGGTGTGTTCTGCCGTATGCCGACAGCGATAAGCGTTATCCCCATGGCATTTGGCGGTCGCCCTCATGCTTGAGATATTCGTGAGGACGGGCAAAGGAGGCACTTCTTCGCTGATTCCACGGGGCTATACGGCATACCCGCGGCTTTCAAGGTCCTCGCCCAAACGGGCGGATAGGGCTTTGTTCTGAGAGGCCCAGTTTTCCTTCACAAGCGCGCGTAGGTGTTGATCGTTGTCGTCAAGTATTCCGTCCAATTTCAAGAGGCGCCTTATCACATGGGCGACACTCATGACCTTTCTTCCTGACTTTTTTCGGAAGTGTCGGATTAGGCCTCCGCCAGAGGGCGACACATTTGTAAAGTTTCCCGTTGCGGCCAACACTGGCTCGACGGGAATGCCGATGAATTCGGCGAGCTCTTTGGCAAAGCGGCCTCTATCCGAGACGAGGTCCTCGAAAAAGAGGACTTTCACATTTTCCGCGCCCAGCGTGTTTGCGTAGCTTGAATACAAATCCGCGTAGTTGAGCATGCTGAACCAGCAGTTGTTCTGGAACATCGATCCTATTTTGATCCAGTCCTCGAATCTGGGCAGGGGAAGCTGCCTGTGAAGCCGCTCACTCTCGCTGTGGACGATGTCGTCGGCGGCAAATTTTTGTGTGGGCCCAACCAGACCGATTGCGTTCCAAAGCTTGGCTTTACTCATCTGCGTGTAACGCGATCTCAGGAGCGTTTCTTGGCGACGAAGGGTGACGATGACGCGCGTTGAGGGATGCAATGCCTTCATGCGCTCGGCATAGTGCTGCTGCACGGCCAAGATGTTTCGGGTCGACGTGATTCCCTCATTGGAAAAAACGAGCCGCCGCGAACTTCCGAGCTGGCTGCCGAGATCTTCGATGATTTGCTTCACGCTCCGAATGTCGATTTGGGAATCCGGCAGTGGCGTACCGATACCGGCCCTATTCCAAAAGCGCTGGCCGTAACCTGTGCAAAACAGCGAGGGATCGGAGAATAGATATCTCTGCAGCGTCGTCGTGCCCGTCCTCGGAAGGCCGATGTGAAAAACGGGAGCTGTTTGTCCGTTAGGTTCGTCGGTCACTCCGGCCCCATCGAGTAGTTCGTTTGCAAATGTTAGTTTAGCCGCGGTCTCGGCGCCAGCGGAAGCGTGGCCAAGGTTCGCGGACGGGCACGTCTGGGGCGGGAAGGCCTTTAGAGCGCCGAATCGCTTGTAATCTCGGCCAATGAGAGTTGACCCTGGCAAGGCGTGTTCTACCTTGTGTCCAGAGCAAATAGACGCGATGATTTGGGGTTGTCAGCGGCTGGGCACGGGCGGGCTCTCGACGAAGAGCCGGCGCCGCTTACCAAGTCATTTACCAAGTTTGTGTACGCCGTAAGGCGAGAGTTAAGGGGGATGAGGGATGGAGGCGAAAGACACACGGGCGCGCAGCGTGCAGCGTATTCTCCTTGCCGAGGACGACGAGGATATGCGCCGCTTCCTGGTCAAGGCGCTCGAGAAGGCCGGTTACGACGTCATATCGTTCGGCAACGGGCTTGAGGCTTACGAGCGGCTGAAGGAGGAACCCTTCACGCTCCTCCTCACCGACATCGTCATGCCCGAGATGGACGGCATCGAGCTTGCGCGCAAGGCGAGCGAACTCGATCCCGACC
>CAZVHN010000513.1:0-6813 GCA_964626895.1 uncultured Chloracidobacterium sp.
CCAATCGCTATTACCATTTCGCTTGAGACTTGCCTCGCCTCTAATCAAGCTGATGCGGACGACGCGCGCTTTCTCGTCATACTCATCAGCGTAATCATCCTCCGCGCGAACCGAATAGGCGGTCGCGAATAGCGTTAGTAAAAGAGAGAGAATTGTGGCGCCGAGAGATCGTCGGGTAGAACGCATGGCTACGCTCCTTATAGTTTGTATGCCCTGGACCGTCGTCGCGCGCTTGGAGAGTTTCGCCTGATTGCGTGCCGGCGAAGGTGGGGTGCTAGAGTAAGCCCCGCTAATCAAATTCCTATTTGTTTAGTCAAGGCTTAATCGATTGCTTGATGGGAGAGCAAAGCGTGTGCCCGATCAGGAAGAATTGTTCGCCAGTGTGTAGTTTTGAGGTTTTTCAAAGAACTCTCTGTACTCTTCGTGCCTTCCATGGTGAATAAATCTCAACAAAACTGCCACAGAGACACGGAGAAGTCGGCAGGAGCGGGGGGCAGGGGGCAGGGGGTCACCCAAGTTGAAAAATTGAGACGCACAAGTCAGGATTCCACAGCTGATGACGATCTTTTGGTTATCTTCACTACGAGCGTCGGTAGTAGTGACAGGATCATATGCGAGATGGTGCGGCGTCGATACTATATCGTGTGAGAACTCGCTGAATAGTAATGGTGTGAACAGCGATCCCCAGGACCGCTCAAGCTGAGCTAATTTGCAGGTTGGGAAGGGTGGCTTGCCCCCGCTCGAGCGCCAACGGCGCGACTGTTACTTCAGCTTTCTAGTGTAGTGTCTCTCAATTGACTTTACAGGTTTTTTCGTGCGAAAAATCAGGAAACTCAAAGCGCTTTTCTCTCATTCATGAAACCAGCGAACATGCCTGACTGTTGTACAGTTATTTTTGAGACACTACACTAGTCATAGCTCCACCACTCAGTCCGTGACACGCCTGTTGAGATTATTAGCCAACCAGTCGCGCCGTTGGCGCTCGAGCGGGGGTAAACCGCCCTTCCTGACCTGCAAATTATCAGGGCCTGAGCTGTTCTGGGTATTGCTGAGTGTTGACACAGTCTCACTCGGTCAAGCAAGGCGCTTCAGATCGGCTTCTGCGGCAACGTATCCAAAGCTTGTCCACTGGTCTCCCGCTACCATCTGGCGGAAGATTTTCAAGGCCTCGTCGCGGCGCCCGTTGTAGAGGTACCAATTGCCTATGCCATAGAGGACGCTATTTGAACCCGCCGATCCGGCCTGTTTCAAGGTTTCTGCAAGGAGGTTTTCGGGTGAGACCGTTCCTTTGTACATCAGCAGTAACCGGTAGTAACCGTCGTTTTCAATGATCTCCATGCCTTCGCGGATTGGCTCAAGCACTTGGGCTGCCTCGAGCGCGCGATTCATTCTCCTCAGCGTCATATAGAGCCAATGACTCGTGGCGACGAGTGCATCAGGATTCTTTGAAACCTTAAGGCACTGGCGATAGCTATTCAGCGCACGCTGATTCTGGCCGGTTAGGTAATAGGACAGACCCAGGTGATACCAGATATTGAAGTGCAACGTGCTCGTGGGGATGTTGCGCACATTCGGCTGGCCGTCTGGTTCTACTTCATCCGGCTTCCCTTTGATCAGTTTTGCAGCTTTCTCGAAATCGTCGATAGCCCGATCGAATTTGCGGAGCGTGACGTAGCGATGTCCGCGGTGGCGATAGAAGCGGGCATCCCAGGGAAATTTCTTTATCCCTTCGCTATAGACTTCAATGGCCTCACTAAAGCGGCCGAGATAAGCAAGCCGGCGACCCAGCCAGATTCTCGCGCCGGGATCACTTGGTTTGGCTTCGAAACGCCACCGCGCCTCGTCAAGCCGCGCTTCCATTTCTTTTCTTGTTTCTGCTGAGACCTGAGGAGCTGGACGATCGACGAAATCGGCGGGAGGCTTTTTATCTTGCGTGTTCCCGGCTTCCGTCGTGAAGGCCAAAGCAGAGGTGGTTAACGCAACCAGCAGGATGGCCAGCGCTTTTTTTGGAGTGCGCCGGCAGAGCGAAGCGGCCGGGGTCCCCAGCGGGGCTGCCCCGCTGGGGTGGAAGACGACGGCGCTTTGGTTTCCGGGGTGCCTTTTAGTCATCATCATGTCCAACTAGCTCCGTAGCCGCGGCAGAAAGTAGCCGTGTGCGGCTCTGCCGCACGACAGTGCGGTAAGGCTATGCCTTACCGATCATTGCTATTTGATTTGAGGCTACGCCTCCGTTTCTTCGATTGAGGCATAGCCTCAGAATTAAGAGAACGCGATCCGGTAAGGCAAAGCCTTACCGGACTGGGGAGCGGCAGAGCCGCCCCTGACTAGCACCCCAGCGGGGATGCCCCGCTGGGGACCCCGCTGCTACCCTCTGCCGCGCCTCCGGCGCTGGCTGAGTTTCCAAATTCCAATGCGGCTCACAACCCGCAGCGCTTGTATGATAGTTCCATACTTGTGTCAATAGTCCGGCAGCTCGCCCATGACGTCCCGAATACCAGCAAACATCTCTGAAGTCACTTTCGATGTAATCATCATAGGCGCGGGCATCAATGGCGCTGGGATCGCGCGCGATGCGGCGATGCGCGGATTGCAAGTGCTCCTGCTCGACAAGGGCGACATGGGCGGCGGCACGACGAGTTGGTCGACGCGTCTGATTCACGGCGGGTTGCGCTACCTCGAGTACGCCGAGCTGGGGCTGGTGCGTGAATCGTTGCGGGAGCGAGAAACTCTCTTCCGCATTGCCCCACACCTGGTTAAGCCCTTACCAATTCTGCTTCCGCTTTACGAGCAAGTCTCACGCAGTCCGTTGACTATTCGCGCGGGGATGATCGCCTACGACGTGCTCTCTTTCGACAAGTCGTTGCCGCGACACCGCATGCTCACGCGTGATGAAGCCCTCGGCGAAGCTCCCGGTTTGAATCGAAACGGGCTGCGAGCCGCGGCCATCTACTACGACGCCCAAGTCGAGTTTGCCGAACGTCTCGTGGTGGAGAACGTGCTTTCGGCAAAGGAGCACGGCGCCACAGTCATCACCTATGCTCGCGCGCAAAAGTTCCCGGGCCGGTTCACGGATGCGGGTCGGGTCGTGGAGTTCGTCGACGTTCGAACTGGCGCAGCTTTTGCGGCTCGTGGCCGAATCATAGTGAATGCTGCCGGCCCGTGGGTAGATGAAGTTCTGACCGGTGAGCGCCCGTCGAGGCGCCTGATCGGAGGCACGAAGGGCAGTCACTTAATCGTGAACTCTTTTGCCGGCGCTCCCTCCACGGCGCTATATGTCGAAGCGGAATCGGACAAACGTCCATTCTTTATCATCCCCTGGGATGGCAAGTATTTGATCGGCACGACTGAGATTCGTTTCACAGGTGATCTGGATCAGGTCGAAATCGAAGATGATGAGATCGATTATCTATTGCGCGAAACAAACAGAGTCATTTCCCCAGCTCGGCTTACACGCGATGCGGTTCTTTATACTTACGCGGGTGTGCGTCCATTGCCTTACGCGGAAAATAAAAACAAGGAAGGAATCACTCGCAGACACTTCATTCGAGAATCACCGGATCAGGAAAGGCTACTCTCCATCGTTGGAGGCAAGCTCACCACCTATCGCAACCTTGCAGAGGAAACCGTTGATTTGATTGGCCGAAAACTCGGCCAAAAACGCGGAAAGGGCCTGCCGAAATGCTCAACCGCCACCGCAGCTCTGCCGAGTGCAGGCGCAGATCATTTCCAATCGTTCGCAGAACAGTTCAAAAGAGACAGTGGGCTGTCATCGGAGATAAGTGAACGCTTGCTTCGCGTTTATGGAACCCGCGCTCCGGAGGTCCTGAAGCTCGCCGTCGAGGACAAGTCGCTGGCTGAAAGCTTCGACGAGGACACAGGAGCCATTGCGGCCGAGGTTATCTTTTCGTTTCAACAGGAGATGGCCGAGACACTTGCTGATTGTTTACTGAGGCGGACGATGGTGGGCTTGAACTCGTCGGTCGGAATTGGAGCGGACGAAACGGCAGCAGCAATCGCGAGAGAATACCTTGGCTGGTCTGAAACCCGAGTTCAGGAAGAACTCGCCGCCTATCGAAGGTACGTGAAAAGATTTCATCCACGGTCAATGAGGAACCGGGAACGTTAGAGGGCTCAGGTCCCGGTAACTTGCAGGTAAGGAAGGCGGACCCTGTCCCCGCTCTTACGATGAGTGGCTTTCAAGCTTGAGAGCGGAGACATGATCCGCCTTCCAGATCTGAGAGGTGTCCCAAGTTTGAGAAGTTGATTTGGAGTTGAGTGGTTTCCAAGCTTGAGGCGGGGACAGGGTCCACCTTCCTTACCTGCCAATTAGCGGGGCTTGAGCCGTCCTTTTGGGATTTGAAGTTGCTAACCGACCCGGTCGCTCGCAGCCGACTGACTATTTCTTGCTTAGCTCAGTTCGGCTCGCTTAGACTCGTTCCGCTTTGTCTATCACGGTCTCAGTCCTTCTTCAATGTCCGCTGCCCCCCATCGCGAAACTCAGCATGTACCTGATGGTAGGCAGACGCCGCGAGATTCATCCGGTAATGTATGTATTGTCCCTTATCTCTGTCGGATTGCTCTTGCTCGAGCATGTGAGGTTCTCATGGCGCTTTGAGCTAATTAAGTGAAAGATTAGACTTTGGAAACAAGAATCAGCCGGGAGGAACTACTGCTATGAGAAAAACCGCTGAGAATGAGAGCAACGCGTTCGCCGCCGTTACCGTGCCCCGTTTTGCTCTGGCAATCCTTTTGGTCGCCGCCGTTTCAACCGGTGTTTTCGCACAAGCACCTTCCGCGACCCCGCCCCCGGGCTCCCCGGACAAACGGGGCATCGGCGTCCAAACTTCCGGCTCCACAAATACTTCGCAGTCCGATCAGGCGGCCAGAGAGGCCAAACCGGAACTCGTATTACAGACCGGCTACAACAATTTCTTCGGGGCGACGCGATTTGTCTTCAGTCCCGACGGGCGGCTCCTGGCAACTACGACGTTTCGCAGCAGCACCGTCAAACTGTGGGAGACGACGAGCGGACGCGAGTTACGCAACTTGTCCAGCGGCACTCAAAGCGCGATGGGTATGTCTCCATTCATCGCCTTCAGCCGGGACAGCCGGCTCGTCGCGGCCGCCGCCGGCGACAACTCAGTAAAAATCTGGGACGTAGTGTCGGGACGAGAACTGCAATCGCTCGCGGGCACTCAGGGATCTATGACCTCTGCCATCGCCGGCGTCTCCTTCATCGCGTTTACGCCCGACGGTCGCGTCGTGACAGTCAGCGACGCGATCAGAGTTTGGGACTCCGCGTCCGGACAAGAGCTGCGCTCGATTAGCATGGACACGACTTTGAGTACATCGGCTTTAATGGGAGGTGGAGGCGGTGCGGCGATTACGCCGGATGGGAGCCAACTGGCATTCGTTATCTCTGACGGCGGATCGGGACCACAGGTCAAGTTTTGGGACCTCGCAACCGGACGCGAAGGTCGCGCCGTGAATCTGCCTGACAAAGAGATCGATAGCATCGAGCTGGCGTTTACCCAGGACGGACGTTTGCTTGTTTCCGGGATCGTCGACAGGCGCTTAAGACTATGGGACCTGAGTGGGAAAGGAAATGAGCGAGAGCTGACGCCAACCGCCGCCGAGCACGGTCTCATAAAATTCAGCCGCGACGGTCGCCTGCTCGCACTCGCAGAAGGCTATACGGTCAAACTGTGGGACGTGGCGACGTTGCGAGAGTTGCCGGCATTGAAAGCGCCTCACAGCGGCTTATCGGCATCGCAAGTGGGTATCTTTGCGAATTTCAGCGAGGATGGGAAGAGACTTGCCACCGGAGGGTTCGGTACGCCGACGATTCTCTGGGAAACTGAAACCGCAAAACAACTCGTCAAGATGAGCGGACGCACCAACATGGCGTACGAGGTCGCTTTCAGCGCCGACGGCACTCGGCTCTCTTCGGGTGGACGCACGCGCTGGGACCTCCGTGCGGGTCGTGGCTCGCGCATCACGGCTGGGCCCTCTGACGGCATGTTCGCCCTGCCTAGCCCTGATGGCAAACTGCTTGCCACATTCACAATGAACAGTAATGTCCTCACAATTCTTGAAGTACCAAGCGGGCGACAATTGCAGCGTCTGGCGCCGGCTTCTGGTGGGGGCGTTATTGACCGCGTCAATTTCAGTCCTGATGGGACCATGCTGCTCACGACGTATGGGGCAGATCCGGAGCAACAGCAGCAGCCGTCGAACAGCAGCCCGGGGAGCAATGAAAACCAATTAAGGATTTGGGATGTGAAGTCAGGGCGTGAGTTGCGGTCGATAACGCTCGGCTTGGGAGGCGCGTCCAAAGCCGGCTTCAGCTCAGATGGTCACACGATGGCGACGCTCGGCGCGATGGGCCAAATCTCGCTCTGGGATGCCGAGTCAGGCAGCAGGATACGCGATCTGACTTCGTCACCATTAGGCAACCTCGGATCGCTTGGTAATCCCGGCGCAATGACGCCCGGTTCGATCAACCCCGGCACGATCAATCCTGGCGCAATAAAATCCGGGTCAATAGCAATGCCCAACTTGGCCGATATGGGTGCCATGATGACGAACATGATGGGCGCGATGTCAGCCGGCACCATGGGCCAAACCGTTACCTCGCTCGCATTCAGTCCTGACGGCCGGACATTGGCGACAGGCGGCGTCGAGTCGAAGTCGAATTTCGATATGGCCGCAATGATGAGCGGCGCTATGAACCAGGGAAAGAAACCCAAGAAGCAGCCGACTCCAGATCCTCAGGATTTCATGAAGAGTATGAAAGTTGAGGCTATCGGGCAG
>CAZVHN010000514.1:0-7740 GCA_964626895.1 uncultured Chloracidobacterium sp.
GATGAGGCAATGCGTCTCGTCCCAATAAAAGAACTCTCACTCGAACAGGCGCTCGAATTCATAGCCGCCGATGAGTTGGTGGAAGTCACCCCCAAGACGATACGCCTGCGTAAGCGCGTCCTTCGCGCGAACGAAAGGCCAAAGCGAAAAGAATCTTAACCAGGATGCACTTCTAGAGTGTCCGTAATCGTCCATGCTCTTGCGTGAAACCAGGATCTATCCCCTCACTGACGTGCGGCTCTCCGGGTTGTCTCACGCTGAGCAGGTAGTCAGGCTCAGCAACGGCGGCGCGAACTTAATTCAACTCCGCGAAAAGAATCTGACGCCGCGCGAGTTTTTCAAACAGGCGGAGGAGGCCTCGCATATCGCCCGTCGGCGCGGCGTACGGATCGTAATAAACGATCGAGTAGATATTGCCCTGGCTCTTGAAGCTGATGGTGTTCATCTCGGCCAGGAGGATTTTCCCCCAGAAGCCGCGCGTCGCCTGCTTGGTGACAGAGCAATCATCGGCGTCTCCACTCATAACGTTGAACAGGCTCGCCGGGCCGCTCGGTTGCCCGTGAATTACCTGGCAATCGGTCCGATCTTCACCACTTCCTCAAAGAGCAGTTCCGAACCGGTGCTCGGTTTAGACGGTTTGCGGAATGTGCGCGATGCCATTGGCGATTTCCCCCTCGTTGCCATTGGAGGTATCAGCCACGAGAACGCTCTGGAGGTGTTGAAATCGGGCGCTGATGCCATCGCTGTAATTAGCGCCCTCCTAGCAGACCCTAATGAGGTTTCTGAGCGCACCAAAAGGCTTCTCGCCCAGTTCTGACCAACTTCAAAAGCCTGGTAGATATATTTTGCTTGCGTTTAGTGAGTCTATGGGCGAGAATCGTTGAGCTTTCCAGGCGGCAAGCCTTCCGCCTCCGGCTAACCTACCTCAGTAAAGACTATTTCCTCTTTACAAAATATTCAAGATGGAGTCCCAGTATGAGCTTTTTCGACCTGCCTCCTATTATCGAGCGAATGCTGCTGCTGTCCGACAGGATCAGTGACCTCAACTTTTCAGTCGGCCAACTCCCGCAGGTTGAGATAAATGGAAAACTGACTCCTGTACAGCCGCTGGGGATGCAAAGGCTCACACCCTACCAAACCGAGATAATCGCGATGACGCTGCTGCACGGGAATCCCGAGGCTGCCGAGCGTCTCGCCCAGACTGGCACAGCTGACCTCAGCTATTCGCTGCCCTCCCGAGCGCGCTTTCGGGTCAATATCTTTCAGCAGCGAGGTGTGTACTCAATTGTGATGAGGGTCATCCCCACCGATATCCCGACGTTGAAGTCTCTTGGTCTGCCTCATCACCTCGAGGAGATTGCCAACCTCAGAAATGGATTAGTTCTTGTTACCGGTCCCACAGGGTCCGGCAAGAGCTCGACTCAAGCGGCAATCATCGACATGATCAACGAGAAAAAGCATTATCACATTGTCACCATTGAGGACCCCATCGAGTATTTGCATGTGCATAAAAACTCGACTATCAACCAGCGCGAAGTGGGCTATGACACAAGAGATTTCCCATCAGCGCTGCGTGCGACCTTACGGCAGGCACCCAAAGTCATTCTGATTGGCGAAATGCGCGACTTTGAAACAACGGAAATCGCGCTCGAAGCCGCAGAAACCGGTCACCTGGTGCTTTCTACCTTGCACACAATCGACGCCTCGAAGACCGTAGACCGGATCATTGGGCTCTACCCGAAAAATGAAGAGCCTGTTATTCGTACGCGGCTTGCGCAGACATTCCGCTACATCATTTCCCAGAGGTTAATCCCCCGAGCAGACGGCCGGGGACGCATTGCAGTTGCCGAGATTCTAAGATCAAGCCCCCGCACTCGGGAGTACATCGAATCCGGAGAAGCGGACGGAAAATCTCTCCTCGACGCCATGCGTGACGGTAAGCTGGATGGAATGCGGGATTTTGATTCCGTGATAATTGAGCTGATCGAGTCGCGGGTGATTTCGCTGGAAGATGGACTGACTTTCGCTACCAACCAGAACAACCTGCTCCTCTCACTCAAGGGGCTAACCGCTGCTCAAGATTTCGTGCGCCGGGATGGCAGTCTTGTTCCGGCAGGTGCTTTATCAGACTCTGGTTCAATGCTGGGCCTAATTGAATAGTTCAACATTGAATAGTTCAACCTAAACTCCGCAATTAACACTACCATGATTGTTGTTTGCCCAAAGTGCTCTTCGCAAATTCAGGTCAGCGGATCCGACTCGGAACGGCCTTCAAATATTCGCTGCCCAAAGTGCAACACTAATCTCCACTCCGTTACTGTCAGTCCGGCCTCTGAGAAGAGTGCCCTGGCGGTTGGTCAGTCTCCCTCAACAGAGCAGCACCGGTTTAAGGCTCGCGTGCCGGCCCCCCTCTTCGAGTTGGCGAAGACTGCACGAAGAGAGGCGCCCAGCCCAGCGGTGCCAGTGGAGGAGATGGGCCAACTGCTTGCCAACCTGCTCAAGCAGCACGGCAGCAACAGCACGGTAGCCTCCACTGCGAGGCCGGCCTGGAATCCGCGCAAAGCGCTGGTTTGCACAGTCGAATTACATTGCGAAGCTATTGCACGACAGCTCACAAAAAACGGCTATCAAGTATTTGTCGCCCAGAACACCGGGCAGGCAGTAGATCGCATGCGCGAAAACCAATTAGATGTAGTATTACTAGATCCCGAGTTCGATTCTGCCGAACAGGGTGCAGCCTTCGTAATTCGCGAGGTCAATGTTCTTAGACCAGCACAGCGCCGGCGTCTGTTCTTTGTCCTCCTTTCGCCGCTGCAGCGGACTATGGATGCTCATGCTGCGTTTCTGCACAATGTGAATGCAATCGTAAACTTTAAGCAGGTTGATGATCTATTCGGAATTCTTGAGCACGCGCTACGGGAATACAATGAGCTCTACAAAGAGTTCAAACAGGCGCTGAATGTTCCGGCCTTGTAGCCGAAATCAGTTCGCCGCAATGGCAAACCGCAGTGAAGGGGCCCGTCTAAGGGCCCTTTTCCCTGTGCGCAGGCTCCTCGCCGATACGGGGTGACGCACTTCAAGGCTGGCGCAAGGATTTCTCAACCGCGCGGATCAATAGTGGGTCCCACCTCATCTTTCACCGGCCCACCTTTAACAAAGCAATCACTCACCCTCCTCGGAAGGAGTGCGCTCCGGATTAGACCGCAAGAGCTGATATAGAGAGCCGCTGCCGGATGCGTCAACCTTGGGCAGGCACTCGTGCCACACGTAGTTCGGCTGTCCGGGGGTTCCGTAATTTGCTAAGCTTAGCTCACTCGGAAACGCAGAACTTTGTCATCTCTCGGCAGGAAACAATCGAATGGCAGCAGAAATACCTACCGAAGCAGTTCAACCGTCCCAGGCAACGATTGCAGTTCATGGTGGGGAGCGACCGGAAGAACAACCTTTCGGCGCGGTGGTCTCGCCTGTTTTTCATTCGTCCACATTCAGTTTTCAAAGCTTCGACGAAATGCGGCGGTATGCGCGTGGTGAATTGCCGGAGGCCTACTTCTATTCGCGCTACGCGAATCCAACCGTCGCAGAGGTCGAGAGGAAGATTGCCGAGCTTGAAGGCGCCGAGGCTTGTGTTGTTACGGCATCCGGTTCGGCCGCTACTTTTTGCGCTTTGGCCGCCGTGTGCGAGGCAGGCGATGAAGTGGTTGCGTACGATTCGATTTACGGCGGAACGGTAAAGATTTTAACCAAGCTGCTAAACAAATTTGGAGTTCAAGGGCGCTTTATTAGCGTGGCTGAAGTAAGCCGCCTAACTGGAATTGCGGGAGACCGAACGCGAGTCTTCTGGTTCGAAACACCGGCAAATCCGATCAATCGAATTGTTGATTTGGATCAAGTGGCCGAAGCGGCCCGGAGAGCGGGCTTCCTTTCAATCGTCGATAATACATTCGCGACTCCGATCCTGCAGAAGCCAATTGTTCACGGGATTGATGCAGTGATGCACAGTGCCACAAAGTATCTTGGCGGTCACTCGGATTTGACCGCAGGCGCGGTTGCCGGCACCAGGGCCTTCGTCGACCGAGTCAGGCAGATGGCCGTGTTGGTCGGTGCGACACTGGATCCTGCCGCGGCCTATTTGCTTTCTCGTGGAATCAGAACGCTGGATCTTCGTGTGCGCGCATCCTCTGAAAACGCAATGAAGCTGGCCCAAACACTGAGGAGACACGCGAAAGTGGCTCGTGTCTACTACCCCGGTCTCGAGGACGATCCGGGTCATGAGTTGGCAAAGCAACAGATGCGCGGCGGCTTCGGAGGCATTGTGGCAATTGACCTCGTAGGCGGAGAGCGCGAGGCGGAAAAGCTATTTAATTCGTTTCGGCTCATTCGCACGGCCCCGTCGCTGGGCGGTGTCGAAACCTTGGTCAGCTATCCACTTTATTCATCACACTCAGGTTTTTCGGAAGAGCGGCTTCGCGCTGCTGGAGTTTCCTCAGCGACTGTGCGTTTTGCCGTCGGGATAGAGTCGGCTAACGACATAATCGCCGACGTCACGCAGGCACTGGACAAGATATAAGACGCTGATGGCCCACGCGGAATTTACAGCAACCGCGGTTAATACCAGAGCGCCCCTCGCGCATAAGCACGGGCGCGCTTCAGACAGTCGCCGTCGACTAAGCGTGGTGTTGGTGCTGACGGCGATTTACATGGTTGCCGAGGTGGTGGGTGGTTGGTGGACAGGATCCCTGGCGCTGCTAGCCGATGCTGGTCACATGTTGACAGACGTGGCGGCACTGGCGCTGGCCTTGATTGCGGCCTGGTTTGGCTCTCGTCCCGCCACGTCCAAAAAGACGTTTGGCTATCACCGCCTCGAGATACTTGCTGCGCTGGTTAATGGTGTGGCGCTGGTAGTCATTTCGCTACTGATTTTTTACGAGGCCTATCAGCGATGGTCTTCACCACCCGCTGTCCGGGGCAGCATTGTGATGTTCGTGGCTGCGGGCGGCCTGATGATAAACTTAATCAGCGCCTGGATACTACACGCCCCCCACGAGGTAGATCTCAATATTCGTGGCGCGTGGCTGCATGTAATTAGCGACGCGCTGGGCTCAGTGGGAGCAATAACTGCCGGAGCTATCATGTCGCTTTACGGCTGGTACGCGGCGGATCCTCTATTCAGCGCACTGATCGCTGTTCTCATAGTCTGGAGTTCGTGGCGATTAATCCGCGAGGCTACGAACGTACTTCTCGAGGGAACACCCGCGCATATTAATCTCGCAGCGGTAGAAGAGGCGATTATGCGAACGGAAGGGGTTGATGACGTCCACGATTTGCATGTCTGGACTATAACCTCGGGACGCGAAGCATTAAGCGCCCACGTGATACACGCGTACAGTATCTCTCAGCCGGAACTTCTCAAAGAGCTGCGTACAAAACTGCACGATCGTTTCGGTGTCGATCATCTGACAATTCAGATGGAGACCCCCGACTTTGAAGACGAGACATTTCATTTTTGCCACGCCGGAACTGCGTGCTTTCGATCACAACGCGACTGATTGTCAGCCGGTGGTCAGTGGTTCGTTGTGAGGTCAGAGGGTCAGTTGTCTGCGGCCAACAGCTTCGCAAAGCTCAACCAGTTTTCAATTCTGCTTTTCGTTATTCGTTAACTTACGCTATTCCGAAGATATAATGACGACAACTAACTGACCTGCTCAGCTCTGACAACTCAGCGTATGGAAATAAACCTCCTGCTGACTCTTGATCTTCGCGAACAAGCTGCTTTGCAAGCGGCCCTCGTCACTCACGGTGCGCCTGACCCTCTCGTCACTCTGGCTTTAACCGGTGCTTGCCGGATTTCGTCATTGGATGAAGCGCGCAAGCTTCATAACTGGCTTGCCCAGGCGCGCACGGCGGGCGGGACGGACTTTGCCTCTCTGCACGTAATCGAGCGGGCCCTGGTGCAATTCGGCGTGTGAGCGATCCTCATGTCAGAACGGCGAGCGGTAGCGACCCGGTCTCAACTGGGGAAAATGCCGCTCTCCGTTTCCGAGCTTTGACAGAGTGAATGGCCAAGTAATTTGGTGGAGTTATTGATCTCAGGTTTTAGCCTGGCGAAAATCTGATGCGGCAGATCGAATTAGCTTACGGACTCGGCTCGGTTGCTTTTGGGTTTGACGAAGACCGCTATCAAGTACTTGCCTCCGACGGCCCGCGAGAACAACCGCTAACCGACGTCGACATTGGCAAAGCCTTGGATTCGCCGTTTGAATCCTCCCCGCTCGAAGAAATTCTGTCCGCAGACGAGTCGGTATTGATCGTTGTTTCTGATGCTACCCGCGCCACAGGCAGTGCCCAGATTGTCAATCTTCTGGTACGCCGCATTATACAGATCGGAATCGCGCCCCAGGATGTGGCAATCATCTTCTCTACTGGTATCCATCGTGCCGTCAGCCCGGATGAAAAGCGAGAGCTGTTAACTCCATTCATTTTTCAGCGCGTCAAAACTCTTGATCATGACGCCCATGATCCGAGCGCCCTGGTCGTGGTTGGAGAAACCAGGCACGGGACGAGCGTAGAACTTAATCGCGCGCTGCGGGATTTCTCTCATGTCATTCTCACTGGCGCCATAGGATTTCACTACTTTGCGGGATTCACCGGAGGACGCAAATCAATCTGCCCGGGCCTCGCCTCAGCCCAGACAATCGAGGCTACTCATATGCTTGCACTCGATTTTGAGAGTGGCGGTCGCCGAGCCGGGGTCGGCATAGGCCTGTTGGACGGCAATGCAGTGCACCAGGAGTGTGAAAGCATCGCTGAGATGATCAACCCCTCATTTGGTATTAACAGCGTAGTCGACGAACGCGGTCGTGCGGTTCGAATGTTGGCGGGACACTGGCGCAGTGCCCACCGGGCTGCTTGCCAGGAATATCTGGCCACCCGTTCTGTCAGCATTGAAAACAAACGCGACGTAGTGGTCGCCAGTTGCGGTGGCTTCCCCCACGATATCAATCTCATCCAGGCGCACAAGGCGCTCGACATGGCCGCTGAGGCTTGTAATGAAGGCGGCACCATTTTCCTGCTTGCTGAATGCCGCGAGGGGTTTGGCCGACAAGATTTCTTAAAATGGTTTGACGAAGAAAACTCCGCTAACCTGGCAGGACGGTTGCGACTAGCGTACGAAGTTAACGGTCAGACGGCATGGGCGTTGTTAACAAAAGCCGAACGCTATCGCGTGTTACTGCTGTCAACACTCCATGATCAGGATGTTAAGCAAATGCGCATGACTCCTATTCATTCACTCGATGAGGCCCTGGCTCAACTTGATCCTGCAGCGCAGGGCTACATTCTCCCGCGCGGCGCAGCTTGTTTGCCGGTGACCCCCGATTGAGTTTCATAAATCATTGATTGTCTCTAGGATCCGCACTAGAATTCAGCTCACCTGGTAAACCAACAAGGAGAGTAGACGTGAGAATTAGAATGATCGCGATCTGCGGTTTGGTGCTTTCACTTAGTGTGCTTTCTGTCTCGGCACAACAGTCCGTGCCAAGCACTGGGGAGCAGGCGGTAGCGCTGACCCTGGCGGCCGTCGCGTTGGATGGCAGGGGCACTCCCGCACTGGAGGGAACCTTGCGCACCACTGCTTTGCAGGGTGCACCCGACACTCCCGTGACGAACATTCGGCTCGTGATTAGAAATGTTGGTTCACTGCCCTACAGTTATGCTTCCGGACTGGTAACTTTCTACGATAGT
>CAZVHN010000515.1:0-17475 GCA_964626895.1 uncultured Chloracidobacterium sp.
CAGAAGACCCCTTCAAAGTGGGCGAACAGCAATTCAACGCTGGATCGTTCATCATCAAGTCGGAGGGCAATCCTGCTGATTTGCGAAAGCAGCTTGAGTCGGCCGTGACCGAGTTGGGCCTGATCGCACGCGCAGTTGATAAGCTCCCTGAGGTGAAGTCCCACGCCCTCGCGGTGCCGCGGATTGCTATTCTCCACACCTGGACCAACACCCAGAACGAGGGTTGGTATCGCATTGAATTCGACCGTCTGCAGATTCCCTATTCGTATATCTCGGACCAGGTGGTACGTAGCACGCCGAATCTTCGTGAGAAGTACGACGTGATCGTTTTTCCGCCACTGGGCGGATCGGCTCAGACAATCATCAACGGCATACCAATGCGTGGCGAGCCGATTCCCTGGAAGCAGTCGGATCTGACGCCCAATCTGGGATCATCTCCGGATCAAACTGACGATATGCGCGGCGGAATGGGGTTGGCTGGAGTTGTGAATCTGCAGAAGTTCGTGCACGACGGCGGGCTGTTTATTGTGGTCGCCAACAATGCGCGCATTCCCATCGATTATGGTCTGACTTCCGGCGTCGCGATTCAGGAACCGCGTCAGCTTCAGGCTCGCGGTTCCATCTTCAACGCGCACTTTAGCGATCGCAGGAGTCCGATTGCCTATGGTTACGACGAGACGCTGCCGATCTATTTCAATCAGGCCCCGCTTTTTCAAGTCGCTACGCAGACGGGAGGAGGCGGCGGCGGTGGTGGAGGCGAAGGGGGTCCGGCAACTGGAGGACAACGACCCTCCGGAAGAGGAAGCGTCACCGATCCGGATATCATTCAGGCGATGCCTCAGGCCTCGCCGGCGCCATCACGTACGCCTGCGCGTCCCGGCGAAGATCAGATCACCGAAGAGCAACGGCGAGCACTGGGAGCGTTTTACACGCCGCCGGCACAGCGCCCACGCGTGGTACTTCGATTTGCACCTGATGAAAAGAACCTACTGATCAGTGGGATGTTGGCAGGTGGATCCGAATTAGCCAACGCCCCGGCCGTGATCGATGTGCCGGTGGGACGCGGCCATGTTGTGATGTTCGCGAATCATCCTATGTGGCGGCACCAGACCCAGGGAAGCTTCTTCCTACTCTTTAACGCGGCGCTAAACTTTGATTCGCTGAACACGGAGCGCGCCGAACAACCGAGACGTCGACCAGGCGCCAGCGATGAGGATTATCAGCAATAACAATCCCGGGCAACGTATTTGGAGTGCGCCGGCAAAGCGAAGCGACGACGGTGCTTTGGATTGACCACCGCGGATATGATCCTGGTTGAATGTCGGGGCACTATGATCCAAAGCGGTGTCGCGCTCGGGCTTGCCACCGCACTCCATAAGAATGGTTCCTCAGCGTGCTCGGTTTTGGAGTGCGCCGGCAAAGCGAAGCGACGACGGCGCTTTGGATGCGGTACCCGTTGAAGGGCAAGACGCCTGAATCCAAAACGGTGTCGCGCTCGGGCTTGCAACCGCACTCCAAAAGGGCTGCGGATACGTCAGTATATTTATTAAACCGCGTACTGAACCGAAAGCGGAGAACCGTTTGAGCCCTACGGCTCTAGTGATACGATAAGCCCCCAGGAATTGGAGGTTTGAATATGCAGGCTCTCGACACGACCCCACAGGTCAACTTCTCACCACTCTTGCAGAGTTACACACTCGAAGAGTTTTGGGCCCTGCCAGAACCTGACGATCGCTCTCACTACGAATTGATCGGAGGTTTTCTTTTCATGGTTCCACCACCTGACCCGCCTCACGGTTCAATCGACTCCCGTTTGAACAAATCACTGGTGCAGTTCTTGCTCGCCCACCAGAATCAAGGCGAGGTTCATCATCCGCGCGAGCCAATCTATACGGACCTTTTCGCAGGCACTTACCTCGAGCCTGACATGATGTACGTCTCGCAGGAATTGCAAGAACTCATGGGCCACAAACGCACCTCCGCCGACATCGTCTTTGAATACCTTTCCGCTAGCAACGCCGTTTATGATCGCACGACGAAAGCGCATACGTATCTTGCTCTTGGTGTGCGCGAATTATGGCTGGTGGATCACTTCACGATAACAGTCGAGGTACGCTATGCAACGGAACGCAACGGCAGGCCCGCCTGGGAAACGTGGCGTTATTCCAAAGGAGACGCGGCAGAATCTAGAGTGTTGGCGGGATGGCAAGTCTCGGTTGATGAACTGTTCGCTGGTTTGGTCTAAGGCGCCCCGCTATCTAGTCCCCCGTTTCCCATCTCTAGGCTTGAAGTTGAGGGTTGGTGGTGGCAAAAGGGCTCTTGCCTCAGTGCAGGTTGGTGCTTTACCCGGATGACCACCGTGCGTGTCACGAGAGAGCGGAAAGGGTGCAAGTTTGCTGCAAATTGTTCATGTAGCGGCTGTCCAATCTCTGTCATGAACTTGTCGGCCTCCAGACGGGGCGAAGGTTTAGTGACCGCTATATAGCGTATTGAAGCGCAGTCTTCTAACAGTTCCAGTACTTAGCGTAAATCCCGATACTGCGTTTTGCTGGTTTCGCACGAACCTCACTATCACTGATTCACCCAAAGTAAAAAAAGCATCGGCAAACGCTGGTGTCAGCAGATTGTCTTTCGGAGTTTCACTCTCAATCGCCTGTGAAAATGCCAACACCAGTCCTCTGTCACTGAATACGGTAATTCCGTTCCTGACTTGCAGAAGTAATTTCCCATCCTTGATGCTCAGCGTGTACGTTGCTCCCGGTAACTCGTCGCTGACATATTTTCCGGTGAACTCTGCTAATTGAGCTGATGTTAGTGTCACATTCTGAACTGCGTCATAGGTCGTTGTCTTAGGTTGTAGACCTCCCGAGTAGATTACTTTCACCTGGATCAGCGATGGGTCGTACGGCGGCCCGGTCTGGTGGGGAGGAACAGCAGCTCCATTGGCTGTTCGCCCAAACAGCTAATAGAGCTAATTGGTCTTACCCGGTTTTGTCTTATCAAAGACCACCGCACCTCCTTTCATGACCCATCGCACGTTGTTGATGACGACGTTAATATCCTTCAATGGGTCGCCTTCAACTGCCACCAGGTCGGCGAAGTAACCCGGGGCAATCATCCCGAGTTCCTTTTCCCTTCCGAGTAATGCGGCCGCGTTCGTCGTCGCCGTGGCCAATGCTTGCTCCGGCGTCATTCCGGCTTTCACGAACCAGGCGAGCTCGCGCGTATTCTCGCCAAACATCGTGAAGGCCACATCGGATCCCATCGCAAAGCGCACTCCCGCTTTCACTGCGCGGCGCGCGGTCTCCAGGTTGCGTTGGATGAAATCGTTGAACCGTTGTCGCGATCCCGGATCAAAGTCGAGCTTCTCAACGTTGTCGGCATAATACCGGTTGTGATCGATGGTAGGGACATAGAAGATTTTCTTCCGAGCCATCTCGGTGATCGTGGCATCGTCCATGTCCGTCGCGTGCTCGACGGAGTCCGCGCCTGCGCGGACGGCATCGCGTGCTCCACCGGGCCCGTAGGAATGGACCGCCACGCGCTTGCCGAGCGCGTGCGCGATGTCGACCGCCGCTTTGATCTCCTCGAACGTGAATGTCTGAAATCCCGTGAGATTCTGCGCGCTTCCCGTCGACGCAAAGAGTTTGACCCAGTCGGCTCCCGCGGCGATCTGCTGTCGGACCACCCGCATGACTTCATCCGGACCGTCAGCGGTGCGAGGACTCGGAGCGGATCCGGGACGCCGGTGCGTGACGTTCAGCCCACCACCAGAGACAAACATCCGAGGACCAACAGGCCTACCCGCAAGCGAAGAAGGCGGCGATGCAGGCTCTGGAGCTGGATGGGCAGCTCGCCGAAGCCCACGCCGCACTGGCCTTCATTAAAGCCGCCTACGATTGGGACTGGCCGGGCGCGGAGAGGGAGTACCGGCGGGCCATCGAACTGAACCCGAACTATGAGACCGCTCATCAGTGGTATGCCGAGTATCTATCGGGGATGGGCAGGCACGAGGAAGCCATCGCCGAGATTAGAAGGGCCAAAGAAATTGATCCCCTTTCGCTCATCATCAACGCGGTCGAAGCGTGGGTTCTCTACTATGCACGCGAGTATGATCAGGCAATAGCACAAGGTCAGAAGGTGGTGGAGATGGATCCCCACTTCGCAGAGGTGTACGAATACCTAAAGCGGTGTTATGACCAGAAGGGGATGTACAGGGAAGCCATGCCGCCCGTCAAATGCGTCGGAAGTTAGCGGGGTATGACGCAGAAGAGACGGCGGCGTTGCGCGAAGCTTCTGCGGCGACCAGCGCCGGAGTTTACTGGCAGAAGAGGTTAGAACAGGATGTGGAGGAATCGAGGCGAGAACCGAGCGCCGCGTTTGAGATGGCGGAAATATTCGCGCAACTCGGGAAGAAAGATCAGGCATTCGCATGGCTGGAGAGGGCTTATGAAGAGCGCTCTTTCTTCATGATGTACCTCAAAGTGGCGCCGAACCTCGACCCCCTCCGCTCAGACCCTAGATTCGCCGACCTCGTGCGGCGTGTCGGGCTTGCGCCTTGAGCTTCGTATGGATTCTGTTGAGGAGCGCCGCGTGGAGACCTCACTTCGTCGGGGTTTTCCGCGACCGGAATTGTTAGCCTCGTTCTTCACATGAAACTGCACAACGTTCGAATTGAGTTCCGGGCCATCAGGCACCATTGTGTTTTTGGGTTCCCGCCAACTATCGCGCCGATGCGGGCGCTGCCGCGCCTCCGGCGCTGGTTGAATTGCCCCGGTCGCTGCTTCTCAGTTCTGTCGTCGAGTGGCACGCAGCTAACTGCACCAGTGCCCACAATTATGCTCGCTTGCGATTAACCTGCCTGCCAAGTAAGATTCACTCGGCACTTCGTTAGTATGGAATTCACTGTCGCAATTACCGGGGCCTCGGGATCGATTTACGCTCAGCGCACACTCGTTCATATGGCGGCGAGCGGTGTGGTTGAACGCATTAATCTGATTATGTCGGAAGCAGCGCAAACGGTGGCGCGGGTCGAACTGGGGACCGATTTGAGGGGCGCGGACAGCGGCAGAATCAACGAGTGGCTGGGTCTGAAATCAGACTCCAAACTGGTTCATCTCCACCGCCTGGACAACATGGCGGCTAAGCCTTCGTCCGGTTCACATCCGCAGCAAGGCATGGTCATTGTTCCCTGCTCGATGGGAACGCTCGGTGCGATTGCCTCAGGCGCCGGAACAAACCTGATCCATCGGGCCGCGGATGTAACCCTCAAGGAAGGACGCCGGCTTGTAATTGTGCCCCGCGAGACTCCCTTCAACGCCATTCATCTTGAGAATATGCTGCGCCTCGCTCGTGCAGGTGCCCACATCATTCCCGCAAGCCCCGGGTTCTATCATCGTCCGCAAACAATTGAAGCCCTGGTGGACCACATGGTCTTTCGCATACTTGACCATTTGGGCGTGCCACATTCCGGATCCACCCGCTGGAAGGGACTCAAAGAGCAATCAAGCGAATTGGCGGGCGTCGGAGAGGATCAGCTCACGTAAGCTCAGCAATGGTTACACTGCTCCGTAACGTTCGCATTACGCTCGAGATGATTAAGATCGAGCACACCCTCTTTGCGCTCCCTTTTGCTTTTCTGGGAGCGGTGCTGGCGGCGAATGGATTGCCTTCAGCTCGTCAGGTTCTGTGGATCACCCTGGCCATGCTTGGCGCCCGGTCAACGGCAATGGCCTTTAACAGAATTGCCGATCGCGAATACGATGCCCGAAATCCTCGCACCAAGATGCGCGCGCTGCCGGCGGGTCTTTTGCCGCCGAGTTTCGTTTGGGTATTCACGATAATCTCAGCTGCAATCTTCTTCTTAGCCGCCGCGGCGTTGAATCGTCTCACACTGACTCTGGCCCCGGTTGCCCTGGCCAGCATCCTACTCTATTCGTTTACCAAGCGCTGGACGTTGCTGTCCCATCTGGTTCTGGGCTGGTGCTTGTCAATTGCTCCAACCGGTGCATGGATCGCCGTGCGCGGCGCAATCGACAGCCCCGTACCTCTCTTACTTTCTCTGGTGGTGATGCTTTGGACCGCGGGTTTTGATGTGCTTTATTCCTGTCAGGACCGTGATTTTGATTTGGCCGAGGGTCTGCATTCGATTCCCCAGCGCTTCGGAATTGGGCGTTCATTGTGGATAGCCCGAATCCTGCACGCCCAGGCGTTTGTCGCGCTGCTTGCGCTATACTGGTTGACACAGCTCGGCCCGCTGGCGCTCGCGGGCGTTATTGCAACGGGTTTATTACTAATCTACCAACATAGGCTGGTTAGAGCTGATGATTTGAGTAGACTGAACGCGGCTTTTTTTACAACCAACGCCTTTGTAAGCGTAATTCTATTCTTGACATTTGGCGGTGCGGCAATGACAAGGACTTTGCGATGAATTCTTCTCACGATCGAAAACTAATTGAGATTGGGGATAAGGTCGAAGCTCACGAGCGCCTGTCACTGGCTGACGGTCTAGCGCTGTATGCCAGCGACGACTTACCTGCTCTAGGTAAACTCGCCGACACTGTACGGCGGAGAATGCACGGCCCGATCACCTATTTCAACGTTAATCGTCACTTCAATCCGACCAACGTTTGCTACGCTGACTGCAAATTCTGCGGCTTCTATCGCACGCCCCGCCAGCCCGATGCTTACACGCATAATATCGACGAGTCGCTCAGGATCGCCGGTGAAGCTGTCAGCGAGGGCGCTACGGAATTGCACATTGTGGGCGGGTTGAACACCAAACTGCCCTTCAGCTACTACACGGATTTGCTTTCTACCCTCAAGCAACGATATCCGCAGCTCCATTTGAAGGCTTTCACGATGGTGGAGATCGATCATTTTGCCCATTTCTACAAATTGACGGACGAAGCGGTCATCCGGCAATTGATTGAGGCCGGGATGGACTCTTGTCCCGGCGGTGGCGCAGAGATTTTTCGCGAACCGACTCGGTCGATAATTTGTGCACACAAATGCGATGCAAACCGGTGGCTCGAGCTTTCGGCCAAAGTACACGCGGCCGGTTTAAAAACGAATGCCACAATGCTTTATGGGCATATTGAATCGATGGAAGATCGAGTTGATCACCTCATTCGCCTGCGCGAACAGCAGGATCAGTCGGGCGGATTTCAGTGCTTCATTCCGCTGGCTTTCTACCCACCCGGGACACAATTGGCGCATCTGCCAGGCCCCTCCGGAGTTGATTCACTCAAGACAATGGCCGTCTCGCGTTTGATGCTTGATAACTTTGACCACATCAAAGCTTACTGGGTTATGCTCGGCAAGCGACTTGCTCAAGTAGCACTTCATTACGGCGCCAACGATGTTGACGGCACAATCACTAAGGGCGGTGAGCTTTCGGAGAGTTACTCTGTGGAATCGAACAATGAAGTCCTGATGTCAAAAGCAGAACTTATCGCTTTGATTGAAGACGCCGGATTCCAAGCCGTCGAACGCGATACGGTTTACAATCGCGTCGAACGCAGCAGTGTCAGTTTGGCCTGACGCCGCTTAATAGTCGCTTGCGCTAAACTCGTCTCCCATAACCTGACTCGACATTACTCCAAGTTTCTATGCAAACCGAACCAGCAGCTCAGAAAATCACTGTGGCGCATTCGCCCGACTCCGATGACGCATTCATGTTCTACGGGCTTGCCACAAACAAACTCGATACAGGGGCTTTGACCTTCACCCACGTGCTCAAGGACATCCAAACATTGAATGAAGAAGCAATGCGTGGAACATACGACGTGACTGCGATTAGCTTCCACGCCTACGCCTACATTGCCGACAAATATGTCCTCCTGCCCCACGGTGCTTCAATTGGAGAAAACTACGGGCCTGTGGTGGTGTCCCGCGAACCCGCCAAAGCAGAACAACTGTCCAGTCTCAAAATTGCCGTACCGGGCACGTTGACCAGTGCTTTTTTAGCCTTGCGAATCTTCAACCCGGACTTCGAATATGAGGTCGTCCCCTTTGATGAGATTATTGACGCAGTGCAGGAGGGTCGTTGCGACGCGGGTCTATTGATTCATGAGGGACAGCTTTTCTACGAATCAATCGGGCTTCACAAAGTTCTGGATCTGGGTGAGTGGTGGCATAAAAGAACCGGTTTACCTCTGCCCATGGGCGGAAATGCAATCCGGCGCGACTTGGGACGAGATCTGATCCGAGAAGTATCCAAGACACTCCGCGAAAGCATTCGCTACGCATTGGACAATCGGGAAGATGCCTTGCAGTACGCCATGCAGTTTGCCAGGGACATGGATGCGGAGCTCGCGGATCGCTTCGTGGCGATGTGGGTCAACGATCTAACTCTCGACTACACCGAGCGCGGCCGCGAAGCCGTTGCGCGCCTGCTCTCGGAGGGCTTTGATCGTGGAATTATTCCCAAAAATGTCGCGGTTGAGTTCATAGACTGAGACTGACGTTGTCACCCGTAAATTCGTGAACGCTTGTTACGGTGTCAGAGAGTGGCGCTCGGGCATCTTGGTTAAAAGATGCTGGGGTGTGCGCGGCGATCAGGATGCCACCCCGCCCAGAAGGAGCGGCAATGTCACCGCGCACATCATCGGTTAATAGCTTCTATCAAGCTCCTCCCAAAGCTTGATATAGCGCCGCTTCCCATGTTAGCAACCCGGCCGCTCGGCGTTGCTCTCGCGCGTGAGCGCTTGTAGGTTCACGGGAATCATTGACGCTGCTCATTACCGACGTGAGGACCCTTAAAAACTTAGCTTTTGTTCTCTTCCGCCCGTCGATCTGAGCTCAAAGGCTGACCAGGAGTGGATTGGCGTCAGCTTGTATTAAGTGGGCGAAGCTAAAGTGTAACTTATTCAGCGAAGCGCACTTTACACCATCTGCATGGAAGTTTGCAATAACAAAGTCTGGCTTCGGCACTCCACGACAGATGGGAGCGTCCAGCCCTTTCCCTTGGCAACAGGAACTTCTGGGTAAGCATCTGAGGGGTGTTCGATTGCACCCCCGCTGGCCTTAGCCTGGGTTTTATAGTTGGATAAGTTGGATATTAAAGAAATGCCAAAAAACAGATTCCCCATCGGGCTAGTTATTTTCGTTCTCGTGACATGTCTAATGGCCGGCCCGACGGTATTCGCTCAGAATACCACCGCCAGCTCAGATACCCTGAGTCAGCCCGAGATCGACCGCATCATCAGAGCCTTCACCGCCAAAGAAACTGAATTTCGACAGGCGCTTAACCTTTACTCATTCAAACGTGACGCAATGCTCCAGACGCTAGGCATGGGGGGCCAAGTCACAGGTGAGTATCATCGCATTTCTAGCTTCACTTTTGACGACCAGGGGAACCGCTATGAAAAGATTAGCTTTTTCCCGATGCCCTCCTTCGGCGGTGTGACGCAGGAAGATTTGGAAGACCTTGGTGGGATTCAGCCCTTTGCCCTGGAGCCTTCGAAGATCGACAAATACAACATTAAGTATGTTGGAAAAGAGAAGATCGACGAGTTAAATCTGTATGTTTTTGAAGTGACTCCTAAGATGGTTCCAGACCCCAAGAAGATCAAGGACCGCCTATTTATCGGGCGCGTCTGGGTGGATGATCAGGAGTTGCAGATTGTTAAGACGAAGGGCAAAGGAATCCCCGAGACTAAGATTAACAAGTTCCCCACCGTCGAAACTTATCGTGAACAAATTGGTGGTCGGTATTGGTTTCCGACCTATACGTATGCGGACGAAGAGCTGATCTTCGACAACGGCGAAGCACTGCACATTCGAATGAAGGTGCGCTACACCGACTTTGCGCCGGCACGCGCGGATGTGAAGGTAATCGAAGTCGATGGTGCGGAGCTCCCGAATCAGGAAGTGAAGCCCCCGCCTCCCAAGCCAAAGCCGTAAAGGCGCAAATTCTTTAGCTCTACTTTGACAAGGCCACCCGTAACTCTCGAGCAATCGTTGTATGGATCTGCTTAACCAGGGCCTGCACATCTTCGTCAGATGACAGCCCGGCGGTAGGTACTGGTGGAAGTACCACGAACTCGATTGTGCCCGGCTTCGATTGCCCGGTTCCCTTGCCCATCAAGACATCAGTGTTCTTGATCGCGACCGGCACAATAGGCACACCCGCCTGAACAGCCATGTAGAATGCACCTTTTTTGAACGGCAGAAACTGACCAGGCTTCGCCCGCGTCCCTTCAGCAAAAACACCGAACGAGATTCCTGACCGAATCCGCTCTGTTGCCGCGGTCGTTGTTTCAAATGCTCTTTCACGATTCGACCGGTCGATGGCCATGATGTTCACGAAGCCCATGCCGTAACCCAGAATCGGCACCTTAAGTAGTTCCTTCTTGGCCAGCAGTCCGATTCGCCTTCCGGTGTAGGCAAAAAGTGTAGCCGTATCGAGATAAGATCGGTGATTAGCTATAAAAACATAAGTCTGCTTCGGATCGAGGAATTCAGTGCCTTTCACAGAAACCTTCATGCCACTTAGTCGCAGCCAATTGCGTCCGCCAAAGAGCGCCCATGGATAGAACAGCTCAGGCTTTCCCACCAGCCATGACACAAGCAGCACTGGTACCCCAAGGATGATCAAGAGAGCGCCGGCAACAAACAGGGACCACCAATAGTTCAGCCGCCCTGCGATGTTGAAACGGCCACTTATGCTAGACTCGGTCGCATTCGACCCTGAGGTCGCAGTATTCTCATTGAACAACTTTTGCGAAGGGTTTTCGGAATGTCTCATCAGCGGCTGCGGATGGCGTGTCTCGCTCTCTTCCTCGTTGTAATCGGTTCTAGCCCGGTGGTTCAGGTTCATGCTCAGAGACCTGCTGCGGCGCGAATAACAACTCCGTCGCCACGCTCGGTGCTCGGGTTCACACCTGGTGATGATCGGACGATTGCGGACTGGGGACAGATTACAGACTATTTCGCAGGATTGGACAAGGCTTCTGACCGCGTCTCTGTCCAGACGATCGGGCAGTCGACGCTTCGGCGTCCCATCATTGCCGTCTTGATTAGCGCCCGTGAAAACATACTCGCGCTCAACCGCTACAAAGAGATTCAGCAAAAGCTGGCGGATCCCCGCAATGTAGCGACTGCGGCCGAGCGCGATCGCCTGATCCGGGACGGCAAAGTAGTCGTGGCCGTCTCGTGCTCTATCCATTCGACTGAGATCGTAGCCTCCCAGATGTCGATGCAACTCGCTTTTGAGCTGGCTAGCGCCCAGGACGCAGACACTCGGGAGATGCTTCAAAACACAATTCTGATACTAATTCCATCGTCCAACCCGGATGGTATCGATATTGTCGCTAATTGGTACCGCAAAACGCTGGGAACGCCGTTCGAGGGGAAAGAGCCGCCCGAACTCTATCATCACTACGCGGGACACGATAACAATCGCGATTGGTTCATGCTCAACCTGAAAGAAACGCAAGCTATAACGCGCATGTTCTGGAAAGAGTGGTTTCCGCAGATTGTCTACGACATCCACCAGCAGGGGCCCAATGGATCGCGATTCTTCATTCCTCCGTTTTTCGATCCCGCAAATCCGAATATTTCGCCTTTGGTCTTGCGGCAAGTGGGACTGATAGGCCATAAGATCGCTGCCGACTTGCAGGCTGCAGGTACTAAGGGCGTGATTACAAACTCAACCTACGACACCTGGTGGCATGGTGGTTTTCGTACTGCCCCTTACTTTCATAATTCCATCGGCATTCTCTCCGAGGCAGCCAGCGCCAGGCTAATGACTCCCACGACGGTAACCCGCGAGCAGCTTGCTCGATCAACTTCACGGGGTATGCGTAACGCGCTCGAAGCAGCAACAAACTTCCCCGATCCATGGCCCGGCGGCGAATGGCGGCCGCGCGAGATCTTGAACATGGAGTTGATTGCTACGCGCTCTCTACTCGGAATGGCTGCCAAATTCCGCTCTGAGTATCTGAGAAACTTTTATGAGTTGGGCCGTCAAAATACGACGGCGACCACGGCGCCGGATGAGCCAATTGCTTATCTAATTTCTGCTGGTCAGGGTCGCGATGAGTCAGTGGCAAAGTTGGTTGGCGCTTTAGTCGACCAGGGCGTCGAGGTTCACAGGCTCGATCGGGAGTTGCATGCTGCCTATGGACCGCAAGTTCTGCAGCGCACAAACTCTGCGACCGATAAGCTGGGAAGTTACCGAAGGATCATTGCCCACACGTCTGGATTTCACGAGGTGCCGACCAATAGCTACATGGTGTTTCTAGGTCAGCCACAGAGACGAAATGTCCTGGCTTTGCTGGAACCCCAGATCTATCCAAATCGGACTAACTCGCAGGGCGAAGCAGAGCGTCCCTATGACGTGGCAGGGTGGACTTTGTCCATGCAGTTAGGTGTCGATGCGCCGGCAGTCATCGCTATTCAGGAAGCCGTCGTTGATCGGCGGCTGTCAATCGTGCGCGATGCTAACGAAGTTCGTAAAGACCTGGCGCTCCCGTTGAAAACCGCAGACTCCTCTCCGATTGTGAACCCGCTGGCACAGCCCCAAGGATCGATAAGAATTGGGATCTACAAGCCCTCGACCTCAAACATGGACGAGGGTTGGACGCGCTTCATCTTCGACAGCTTCAACGTGCCCTACAGCTCTGTGCACGATGCTGCCCTGCGGCAAGGCGACCTCTCGGCGAAATATGAAGCCATTATTCTGCCTTCTCAGCGTGCCCGCGAGATCATCGAGGGCAATCTCGCGGGAACTTATCCCGAGGAATTCACTGGGGGTATTTCGGCTGCAGGTGTGGCAAAGCTTAAGCGATTCGTAGAAGATGGGGGCACGCTTATCTGCTTTGATGCTGCTTGTGAGTTACCGATCAAACAGTTCAATCTACCGTTGCGAAACGCCCTTGAAGGACTCCGATCGTCCGAGTTTTATTGTCCCGGTTCTGTGCTTTCGCTCGACGTGGATAACACCCAGGCTCTCGCCCGTGGGTTGGCCCGCAATGTTGATGCCTACTTCATCAATAGCTTGGCGTTTGAGACAACTGACCCGAAGGTGCGTATTATTGCCCGCTACGCAAAGCAAAACTTGCTGCGCTCAGGCTGGCTGCTGGGCGAAGATAAATTGACGGGACAAATCGCCCTCGCCGAAGTTCCTCTGGGAAAGGGGCGGATAGTTCTTTTCGGCTTTCGCCCGCACCATCGCCGCCAAACTTGGGGTACGCTGCCGTTCATCTGGAACGCCCTGAGACCGCGTTTGAATTGAGGCCTGGTTTCCGGAGGCCGTCAGGTACGCCAACCCTCTCCACTGCGCAGGCAATCGCTTGCGTACGACAGACCTTTGGCGTATCTTACGCACAGTTCATCTCTCCCTCCGGTAAGCATCACCAAGCATCTATTCCCGCGCCTGAGCATCAAAGGGTGTTATCAATCGTGCTTCGCACTTACAGGAGTTTCATCCCATGAAGAAGCGTTTCGCCCGCCTATTGCTCCTCTCCTTATTCATCACCGCTTTCGTCAACCCTCTGACAGCCCAGACGCGGGAGCGCCGTGTAGGACAGAATCCTAAACCTTCGGCGCCTAACGCCTCGACTCCCTCTCGACCACCGGTGCTTGGTGGAAGAACCACGACCGCAGGGCAACCGAGCGTACAGTCTCCAACAATCAATAGCGGACCAGAAGAAGTTGGCGCAGGTGACGTAATTCGAGTTGACACCACGCTCGTTACCCTCCCGGTGAGCGTTACGGATCGCAGTGGCAGGTACATTCCCGATCTTACCAAGGAAGATTTCCGCCTCTGGGAGGACGGAGTCGAACAGCAGGTCGCCTTTTTTGCGTCGGTAGATAAGCCGTTTTCCGTGGTGTTAATGATCGATACGAGCGGTTCAACTCGATTCAGGATCGAAGACATTCAGGACGCCGCTATCACGTTTGTAAACCAGTTACGCCCGGACGATCAGGTAATGGTCGTCTCATTCGACGACGACGTAAGGATTCTGACTGAGTTCACCGGAGATCGGGGCAGACTTCGCGGTGCTATTCTCCGTGCGCGAACAGGCGACGGCACGAAGCTGTACGATGCAGTTGACCTCGTGATCAATCAGCGTCTGAATCGAGTGTCAGGCAGAAAGGCTGTGGTCTTGTTCACGGACGGAGTGGATACAACCAGCCGGCGGGCATCTTACGCCAGCAATGTTCGCGACGCAGAAGAGGTCGACGCATTAATTTATCCAGTGCAGTACGACACTTACTCCGATGTGAATAGTGGCGGGTCGACCTGGCCCGGCACGCGGCGGGTGCCGACCTCACCGGCCGATATCCTGATTCAGATTCTAGGCGGGATGGGCCGTGGCCGCGGAGGCCGCGGCGGCGGAACAGGCTCGAGCCGATCCGACTACGAGCAGGCCAATCGCTATCTACGAGACCTCGCTGAAAGGACAGGGGCCAGACAATTTCAGGCTGATTCGACGAGCAATCTCGCTTACGCTTTCGGCAATATCGCCGAAGAGCTCCGCCGGCAGTATAGCCTTGGCTTTTATCCGAAGAGACCACCGCAACAGGGTCAACGTCGGCAGATTCGAGTGCGCGTAAATCAACCTAATCTGGCTGTTCGAGCTCGCGACAGTTACATTTTTAATGGTCCGGCTTCCGCTAACCAGGACAGGACCGCTCAAAAACCTGCGCCTGTTCTGCGCCGGAAGTTAGCAGAAGGGCCAGTGCAGAAGAGAAGCTGAGCTCGACCGCTGACAGTATTCAGACGTAAAACTACTCTTGATCCGAACTCAAACCCGCAATCGACTGCGCGCCTGACAGCGCCGGAAGAGTAACTGTGAGTATCGCTCCGGTTCCGTTCTCACGATTTTCCGCCTTCACCGAACCTCCATGCAGCTCGACGAGATGTCGCGCAATGGCTAGCCCCAATCCTAGACCACTGTGTCGTCTCGTATTGGAACCATCGGCCTGGCTAAATCTCTCGAAGACATGAGGCAGGAATTCTGGCGCAATCCCGGGGCCATTATCCGCTACGCTGATCTCCACCTGATCCCCGCTCTGTCTTAGAGTGACTTCCACAAGGCCGCCCGGCTTTGTGAATTTGACGGCGTTCGAAAGCAGATTCCAAGCCACTTGCTGCAAGCGGTCGGCATCCCCATTCACGTGCAAACCAGGCGAACTAACCAGAGTCCGGATCTTGATCTGTTTCGCGTCGGCTGCCGGCTGGATCACTTCATTCGCGGCTTGAAGGACGGTCGAGAGCTCGACTGGCGCAAGACCTATGCGCAACTTGCCGGTGATGATTCGAGATACATCCAGCATGTCTTCGATGATTTGCTTCTGCGCCCAGGCATTGCGCTCAATCACTTCCACCGCGTGCTTTAAACCTTGCTCGTCCAACTGTTCTGAGCGAAGCAAGCGCGACCAACCGATAATCGCGTTCAGGGGGGTACGCAGTTCATGGGACACTGTCGCAAGAAACTCATCTCTCAATCGATTTGCCTCTTCGGCATCGGCGCGGGCTTCTCGCTCGCGCCGCAATAGCTCGGCGCGCTCTTGCTCCGCGCGTACAGCGGGGGTTATGTCCATCGTTACGCCGCGCATGCCCAACGGCTCACCATCCTCGGCGCAGACCACAACGGACTGAACCTCGACCCAGATCTCGTCTCCGTCTTTAGTCATCCAGCGAAAACGGCTAATCCCGCCTTGGCGTGAGGCGAAAATCGCGGCTGCTTCATTCCCCGCTCGCTCACGATCTTCTTCGCAGACAATTGCCAGCCAGAAGTTTGGGGTGGATAACCACTCCTGCTCGCTATAACCAAGCATCTTCTCGACATAGCCGCTTACAAAATCAATTTGCTGGGTTGCCTCATCAGGTTTGCCCCAGGCTTCCCACACTACGCCCGGAACATGCGCGACGATGTCCTCAACGCGTTGGAGGTGTCGTCGCAACTCCGCGGCAAGTTTTAGTTTCTCCGCGTCAGCCTCTTTTTGTTCGCCGATTACGGCGAAGAGGATGAGGGCCATCAGAGTGCTCGCCCCCACAAAAGTTTGCAAAAGCAGGAGAGACTCATTAGGACTGCCGTGAACGAATGGTCCATAGCCCTGCGAGGTGCCCCACAGAGCCACGCCTGCCAGCACGATGACAGCTGCGGTCAGCACGCGTTGGTCAAATCTCAAAGCAGCCCAAATAAGAAAGGGCAAACAGAGATGTCCAAGCGGATAGTCCTTCACGTTACCGGGAAACCAGCCGCCGAAAACGAACATTGCTGTTACAAAGAGAAGGATCAGCAGCAGAGCACTTTCCGCGAGTGATCTTGAAGATGATAAGTGAGTTGACGTCGAACTCCAGGCCAGAAGAAAAGGAGCAACTACGAGAGCGCCAAAACCATCTCCCAACCACCAGGTCACCCACAAACGTCCAAACTGATTCCAGTCCGCCGCTCCGCCGAGACAGAGGCTGAAATTTCCCACCGTGGCACCAACGGCAGGACTCAGTATCACGGCAAAGAGCAGGAAGCGAAGGACGTCTGACAGGCAATGCAACGAAGTGTTGAACCCCTTCTCACGCGTTAGCAGAGACGCGGCCAACACAGCCTCGAGCGTATTGCCAAGAGCAATCCCGCCGGCGGTGGGAATTGAGACCCCGGTCCAGAGATTAGCTGCAAAGGCACCGAGAAGGATCGCCGGCCACAGGGAACGTCCGAATAGGAGTAGGGAGGCGATAGCAACGCCGGTTGGTGGCCAGACCGGCGAAACATTCGTATGTAAGGAAGCAAGTGACAGCCCGAGCCGCGCCGCTAGCAGATACGCTAGGCCAACCGCGGTCGCCAAGCCTACAAGGCGTAAAGTTTTGAATCTCATTTCGGATAAATCCGATCACCAAGCGAGAGAGTCGAGGACAGATCGAGTGCCGGGCAAGATTACGGAAGTGGTTTTGACTTTTTGAAATGAAGCGAGCCGCTTCAGGAGCGGCCCGCAGGATCGCGAAAAACCTTCCCTCGTTCGATTGGGGTGAATGTACCTCCGCATTGTGTGGAATATGTGTCATCAAAGACACATAATTTAGACGGCCTTGCCTGGGCTGAGACCGCTCCTTCCAAGCGGACGCATCAAGCCTCCGGTGGCGCCTGCTTTACGCCTCATTTCAAGCCTGATCGACGCCGCGCAGACGAAGAAGAACCGAGTTCCCCTAAATCAAGAGACTACCCAACGTTAGATTTTCGTGACACTGAAAATTGACTCTGCCGTTCGCTGGTCGGCCAAAGCCTTTGCACCACGGTCCCGATAATCCATAAGACCACCGCGGTCAGAAGAGTCAGCACTAACCAGAACTTCCAGTAGGCATTGAACGTTAGCGGCCATCCGGGGTCGACGTGGTGGGCGACGTTCACGTTTAGGTTAGCAGGCGTCAACACCCGCGACAGAAATTGGACGAGCAGATACCAACCCAGAGCATAGCGCCACCCGGCCCGATCCATTCCCACTCTTCTGATTGCGAAGATTCCT
>CAZVHN010000516.1:0-2753 GCA_964626895.1 uncultured Chloracidobacterium sp.
AAGAGCCGTGCGTGTTTTCTCCGGCTTGACCATTTCGGTTTCGTCACCAGACTGCTTGCTGTCTTCCGCGAGCAGCTCCTGAATTCTATGCTCCGTCTTGTCGCATTGGCCTTCCCCGACATGCTGCCACCGAATCCGGCCGCCCATAATTAATCGTCAACTGCACTATTCGCTATTCTGTTTCAAAAGCAGCGCTACTTCCCCTCGATTAACCCCCAAGTCTGCCCGCACCTGAGTTTCAATTAGCGGTAACTTTTTTGACTAATCGCGCCAGAAATCGCGATTTTTTCGAGACTTTGCTGCTTGAGTGTGATATATGATTGTTCACATAGCTTTTCAACTAACGTTTTGTCGGAGGTGTCCCTAGACTATGGCGACCAAAGCCGCGACAGGCAAGAAGCGCATGACGCAGTCGGAGGTAGTTAATTACTTTGCAGAGAAGACGGGCATGAAGCGCGCACAAGTAAAGGAATTCTTTGAGGAGATCTCAGATCTCGCCGCACGGGAAGTCAAATCCAATGGTGAGTTCGTGCTTCCGGGTTTTGGGAAGCTCGTTAGGTCTGAGAGAAAAGCGCGCGAGGGTCGTAATCCCGCAACAGGGGAGACAATTCAGATCCCGGCGAAGACCACTCTGAAGTTTCGTGTCGGAAAAGCCATGAAAGACACAGTTTTGCCGAAGAAATAACAGGCCGATCCTTCGATCTCTGGCTTTAATCAGATAGAGCGCCGCCCCAGTTCATGCTTGGATGAACTTGGAGCGGCGCTTACGTTTTTGGCAGCCTAGTCCGCTGCATGAACCGCGAATGACCGGAGGGTTCGACTCGGTGAGTCCCGCGGAGCATTGCGCTTACCCTTTTCCGGGAGGTCAATTTGTGTTAGCAAAAGGACTTAGCTTAGGCTAACCACCAGGAAAACAGGCTCCTGTAAGAAAGTGTAGCCTTTTTCATAACTCTTCTATATAATCCCCTGTTTCGTTGCACAGCCGGCAATCAAACTGTCTGAACCATCAGCAAGCGATACCCGGAACTAACCGAGGGTTTTGACATCCTTCGGAGGCCAACGGTGCATCTAGACTGTAGTAATTATTAACCCGAGCAGTCGGGCTTTAGAGGAGTGAAGAGTAATCGTGACTTTTGACAGACACTTACCGCTCGATGAGCGGATTCTGAGAATAGATCATATTCAAGCGCGCAGGTATTCAAAGCTAACCAGCGTGGCCCTGGAGATCGCAACCGAGGGGATTTTGCGGCACCTTCGTGCCTGTGACCGGATGGACGTTAATCCTGACACCTCAGCGGTTCGAGAAATCATCGACGACGCATTAAATGGTCGCAGGGTTTTCGCGGAAACCACCGAACACCCGCGCGCGGCGTAATTCGAACCTAGCCAGTTACAAACCAAGAGACCGCCTCTTTAAGGGTCGGTCTCTTTGATTTTGAAACGGCGCCAATGAATCTGCTTCGTCCATTCGAGTGCGGTTGACCCGAATGGCCGTCGACATGCTAACATCGCGACTCATTGGCAATGCGCCCCTGTAGCTCAGCGGATAGAGCATCTGCCTTGTAGGAGCCTTAATGGGAAAAGTCTTAACAGGAACCTATTAAGTGGACGACCCCATATGCGGGAACGCCCTGAGAGCCTCTGGTACTCGGTATCTAGCACTGAGTAAAAATCCATGAGGATTGGGTAATCCGCAGGAAACCGCCAAAGGCTAACTACGTCGGCGGGTTCCTCAGAGACTATACGGGTCGGGACTGAGATGTCCAAGATATAGTCCAGCCAGCAAACCCGGTTTAGAGCGGGCGGTCAGGGAAAGCCTGATGCTGGAAGCTAAGCAGAGGGCCGCAGGTTCGAGTCCTGCCAGGGGCAAATATTTCTCAGCTACATCAACATATGGCGGCTATAGTTCAGTCGGTTAGAACGCTTGATTGTGGATCAAGAGGTCGTGGGTTCGAGTCCCACTAGCCGCCCCACTTAACCCATCCCCACAAGAGTCAAAGAGCTAGCCCGATCTGCTGAACGGCAAAATGCACAGCCTAGGAGTATGACGATGCCAGACGAGCAAAGAGTCGCCAACAATTCGCAAACATACTTAGTTGATGCCGGCGATTTCTCCTTTGAGACCCTGGAGCAAGAAAATGGTCAGGCGACCGTGATTCGTTTCCCTCTAGTAGATACGCGCTATCAGGCAGGTGACGTCCTGTTAGTTCTTTCAGGTAGTGATATTCACTTTCACGGAATGATTGGAAGCCTTGCTGAAGGATGGGCCGTTGCAACTGATCGGCGCGGTTCCCTGCTTGCAGCCACTGTTCAGTAAGACCTCAACTCGTAAGTTACTGGACCCCCGCTCAGACGCTAACGCGTGTATCCCGAGGGGTGATCTATTTGCACGCCGGCTGATAATGAACGTACTTGTATCCGATGAAAGCCCTTTTCGGTATGGGTCGAGAGGTAAGTAAGGGCTATCTGCTTGTCCAGTGAGGTTGTCAACTCCCTAATGAATGGATCAAAACTCACCGGCGCGCCTGTGCCTTGAAAGAAAGCTCTTCCACCCGTTTCTTCGGCAAGTCTCAGTAACGACCCCTGTGCATTCGCAGCCAGGATTGGATCTCGCCCCCCAACCGTAGGAGCATAAAAACCATAAACGGCGATACTTCGACGTTGCGCTTCAGTGATAGCTCGCTGCAAATCAAGGCTCTGGCCCGCCGAACTGGAGTCAAGACCATGTGAGAGATCCAGCCCATCTGACACGA
>CAZVHN010000517.1:0-3769 GCA_964626895.1 uncultured Chloracidobacterium sp.
ATCGGAAATCGGCAATAAGGCAGGCTCTCAACCCAACTGACCGCGAATCCCCTCCTAACGTTTCGCAACCAATAATTGTCACAGTCTCTCTCCTCATGTTACTTTGGGCGGCAATCTAAAATTATTAGCCGTGAACCCTAACCCGTGAAACGCAGCGCCAACGAATACTCAGTTAAAGAGTCCTCAAAAAGCTCCGCGGCAAAACAATCCAATAAGCGCTTAAGAGAATTGACGGCTGAGTTGAAAGAGCTAGAGGCGAAGCTGCGGCTCGGTGGCGGGTCAGAGAAGGTCGAGCGGCAGCATAAGCAAGGGAAGCTCACCGCGCGCGAGCGCCTCGACCTTCTGCTCGACAAAGACTCGTACGTGCAGGAGATCGGCCTGCTGGTCGCTTACGATCAATACGACGGCGGCGCTCCGGGTGCCGGTGTAGTTACCGTTGTCGGTCGGATCGAGGATAGAGAAGTTGTAGTTGTGGCCAATGATGCAACTGTGAAGGCCGGCTCATGGTGGCCGGAAACCATCAAAAAGATTCTCCGCGCGCAGGA
This sequence comes from uncultured Chloracidobacterium sp., assembly GCA_964626895.1. Lineage (GTDB taxonomy): Bacteria > Acidobacteriota > Blastocatellia > Pyrinomonadales > Pyrinomonadaceae > PSRF01. The sequence continues at coordinate 546 of CAZVHN010000517.1, forward strand.
GATTGCCATGCGCTCGCACGTGCCAATTATTTATCTGGTCGATTCCGCGGGCGTAAATCTGCCGTATCAAGGCGGAGTATTTCCAGGTCAGTATGGCGCGTCGCGAATCTTCTATTACAACTCCCTCATGCGCCGGTATCTGAAGATTCCGCAGATTTCTGCTGTGATGGGACCATGCATCGCCGGCGGCGCATACCTGCCCGCGCTCTCAGACGTTCTCGTGATGGTCGAAGGCACATCGTTCATGGGCCTGGGTGGAGCGAATCTGGTAAAAGGAGCAACCGGTCAAACCATCGATAATGAAACGCTTGGAGGCGCCCGCGCACACAATGAAGTGTCAGGCGTTGCCCACTATCGAGTCGCAGACGACAAAGCCTGTCTCGCTAAAATTCGCGAGTTTGTTTCCGAGTTACCGGTGAAACCCTCGAGCGTAGTTCCAATCCTGCCAAGTGTGGCGGCGGCGCGACCTATTTCTGACCTCTACAACATCATTCCGGAGGATCACAAGCAGCCCTATAACGCCCGTCACCTTCTTGACTGCCTGCTGGATGGCGCGCATCTGGACGAGTTTCAAGCCGACTATGCGAAGGAAATGATCACGGGCCAGGCGCGCGTGTGCGGCATTCAGGTCGGTGTGATCGCCAACAACCGCGGCATGATTCGAGCGCCGGGCGGCGGACCCCCGCGCTTTGGCGGAATCATTTATACGGAGTCGGCCGAGAAGGTGGCCTACTTTATCGAAACCTGCAACCGGCGTCGAACACCTTTGCTTTTCATCCAGGATGTTTCCGGTTTCATGGTGGGCCCTGAAGCAGAGCACTCGGGAATAATTCGCGCGGGCGCGCGCTTCGTTGAAGCAATGGCAACCGCTTTGGTGCCGAAGATCGTGCTTACAGTGAACCATGCATCCGGCGCCGGCTACTATGCGATGGCGGGGCAGGGGTTCGATCCGGACTTTATTTTCAGTTGGCCAACCGGGCGTATGGGCGTTATGGAAGGCGACGCGGCGGTGCAAGCGGTGTTTGGCAGCCAGCTCCACAAGTTGAAGAAGAACAAACAAGAGCCCGGCGACGAGCTTGAGGCTGAGATGGATCAGGTGCGCGAGACTTACGAGATGGAGCTGGATGCGAAGTATGCGGCGGCGCGCGGTTTTGTCGACGCCGTGATTACACCCGAATTCACGCGTGAGGCGTTGGAACTCGCGCTTTGCACTGCCTTGAATTACCCCGGTCCGCATATTGGGCCGTTTGTTTTGCCGCCGAGTGTTGTGTGAACTGGCGCCGCTTCGCCATGCTTTGTCAGAATCAGTAGGGACCCGTATGAAAACCCAAAGGGGCCTACACTAATTTGCAGGTCAGGAAGGGCGGACTGGCACCCTGCCCCAGTCCGCATAGCGGACGACTGACAGTAGCCCAGCACTTAAGTGCTGGGACGGTTGTTGTGGATTCTCCTAGTCCGTGAAACGGACGGCTGAAGAAAGACTTCAACCATGACTTATTCCACGAATGGTTCAGTCGTCCGCCAAGCCGGACTGGATGAGTTATGGACTATTGAAACCCAGCACTTAAGTGCTGGGCTACTGTCAGTCGTCCGCTATGCGGACTGGAGCGGTGTGGGAGCCACCCTTCCTTACCTGCAAGTTAGCGAGGCTTGTAGTTTCACACAGCCTCTACGGCTCGCGGTCCTGACTTGAGTCTAAAATGAAAGAGAAGATTCGCATTGCTGCCGGCCAGGGTTTCTGGGGCGATCTGCTTGATGCACCCGTGCGCCAGGTTGAAGGTGGGCCGATCGACTACCTTATGCTCGACTATCTCGCGGAAGTGACGATGTCGATCATGCAAAAGCAACGCTCGCGAGATCCTAACGCCGGCTACGCGAAGGATTTCATTCCCCTGATGAAACAAATACTGCCGGCGTGCGTCGAACGAAATATTCGGGTTACAGCAAACGCCGGGGGCGTAAACGTTGAAGGTTGCGCCGATGCTGTGCTGGGAGTTGCCAGGGAGCTGGGACTTGCCGGCAAACTGCGTGTCGGAATAGTAACTGGCGACGACATCATGCCCAGGCTCGATGAACTACTGGGGCGAGGAATCGAGCTGCGCAACATGGACACGGGAGAGCCGTTGGCGACTGTGCGCGAGCGGATTCAAAGCGCTAACGCCTATCTAGGAGCCTGGCCCATGGTGGAGGCACTGAACGGCGATGCCCGGGTCGTCATTACCGGCCGTTCGACTGACACAGGTCTGACCCTCGCGCCGATGATCCACGAGTTTGGCTGGGCGCCTGATGACTGGAACAGGCTGGCCGCGGGAACAATCGCCGGACATATCATTGAATGCGGCGCGCAAGCTTCTGGCGGCAATTGTCAGTACGATTGGCGCAGTATTCCAAATCTCGCCGATGTCGGTTTTCCGATCGCAGAGGCCGCGCCTGATGGCACTTTTGTTATCACCAAGCACGAAGGCACTGGCGGCTGCGTGACTGTCCCTTCTATAAAGGAGCAACTGGTCTACGAGATGGGCGATCCGCACGAATACATCACCCCGGATTGCGTGGCCGATTTCACAACCATCCATCTCGAAGACGCCGGACCCAATCGGGTCCGCGTCTACGGCGTCAAAGGCCGGCCGGCAACCGAGTTTCTTAAGGTTTCGATCAGCTACTCGGCCGGATTCAAGGCTATTGGTACGCTCGTTTACTCTTGGCCGGATGCCTACGAAAAAGCCCAGGCTGCTGGCAAGATTCTTCGCGCGCGACTTGACCGACTCGGTTTGCAGTTTGATGAAGTATTGACAGAGTTCGTTGGTGTGAATGCGACGCATGGCGCTCTCGCGGGAGAGCCGCCAAAGGACATCCCCGAAGTGCAGCTGCGGGTGGGCGTGCGCGGCGAAAATCGCAGCGCCGTCGAGCGATTTACTAAAGAGATTGCCCCGCTGATTCTTACAGGGCCACCTGGGGTTACCGGCTTCGCGGGCGGACGGCCCAAGGTGGAAGAGATTGTGGCCTACTGGCCGGCGCTGATTCCCAAGGAAGAAATCAAGCCGAAGGTTCAGGTAATTGAGGCGTGATGGCGAGGCGACGGGGAGACGGGGAGACGGGGAGATGGGGAGATGGGGCGACGGTGACGGTCCAAAGTCCAACGTCCAAAGTCCCAAGAAGACAACTGACAACTGACAACTGACAATTGGCAGCTTATTACGATTTCCATTCACTATTCACCATTT
>CAZVHN010000518.1:0-9627 GCA_964626895.1 uncultured Chloracidobacterium sp.
GAGCCGCTCGGGCATCCGTCAAGCGTGGCGCTTTACTTTGTTTCGCGGCTTGCCGCGCAGCACGTGAAGGTGGTGTTAACCGGCGAGGGCAGCGACGAGTTGTTGGCTGGTTATGCTCGCTACCGCAAGACTGTTCTTAACCTGGCCGTAGGCGCGCGGTATCACAGTATGACGCCTGCTGGAGTTCGCGGCGTGATACGCAAACAGATTGAAGGTCTGCCTGGCGGATCGAAGGTGCGGCAGAAACTACTGCGCACATTTCTGTCACTTTCGCCGGACATAGAAAGTATTTACTTCGACAACTTCGCAGTCTTTCCGCGTGCCATGCAGTCCCAACTTTTGACGCAGGAGGCGCGCGAGCGCATGGGCGCGATCGATCCTTACGCCGCAGTGCGTGGGATTCTCGAACAGACCGATGCCACCTCGTTGCTTGACCGCTTGCTGTATGCGGACATCAAAACCTACTTGCATGAGCTTTTGATGAAGCAAGACCAGATGAGCATGGCCACTTCAATTGAAAGCCGGGTACCGTTTCTTGATCACAAGCTCGTTGAATTCACTTCTGCGCTTCCTGAGCGCTTGAAGCTGAGAGGCGGCACAACGAAATACATACTGCGGCAGGCAATGAAGGGAGTCTTACCCGAGGAGATCCTTTCGCGGCCAAAGATGGGATTTCCCGTGCCTATCGGTTCATGGTTTCGAGGTGCCTACAGTTGGGTGCTCGATGAGTATGTCTTAAGCGAGCGCGCGACGGGCCGGGGCATCTTTGCGCCGGAGTTTGTCCGAGATCTTGTCGCTCGACACCAGGCCGGCGGTGAAAATCACTCGGAACGGTTATGGGCGCTCGTCAATTTCGAGATGTGGCTGCGCCAGTTTTTTGATGGCGAAGCGCCAGGCCCACGGCAGACTGAGGCTGAACTTGCGCACGTAAGTACCTAACAGTCGTAACCCATGTTCAACCATTTACCAACTCGAAACTCGAAACTTGAAACCCGAGACTTTTGATTGTGCGCATTCTTTGGGTTAAAGCTGGAAAACTCCTGCCTGTTGATACGGGCGGCAAAATCAGGTCCTTCAACCTGCTTAAGCAATTGCGCGCGCGGCACGTAACCACCCTGCTTTCCTATTACGGCGGCGCCGTAGATAAGGAATATGAGACCGAGATCGAGCGGCGTATGCCGGGCACAGTTGCTGTTAATACAGGTGAGCCAGTCTCGACGATTGGTCAGAGTCTCCACTATCTGCGCGGCATTCATGCGAAAGCGCCCTACGCAGTAAGGAAATTTACTTCGCCAAGCGTGCGATCCTTGATTGAACGTTGGGACCAGGAGCGCCGCTTCGATGTGGCCATTTGCGATTTTCTTTCAGCCTCGCTCAACTTTCCTCAGTCAGTAAACACTCCGGCAGTCCTTTTCCAGCACAATGTCGAGTCGGCACTCTGGCAACGTCAGGCGCGCCACGAGAAAAACCCGATAAAGCGGCTTGTTTTCAAACTCGAAGCCGCCAAGATGTTGCGCTATGAGCGGGCGGCAGTCAGAAGGTTTGATCACATCATTGCCGTCTCAGAGAACGACCGGCAGTTGATGTCGGATATGACTGATTCATCCCGCATTTCAGTTGTGCCGACCGGAGTTGATTTGAGCGAATATGCCGTAGTTGCCGGTCAGGAGCCCACTGAAGCCCGAGAGCCACTGGTGCTGTTTGTTGGCTCCATGGACTGGGAAGCCAATATTGATGGAGTCGACTATTTTTGTCGGGAGATTTGGCCTGACGTCCTGATGGAAGTGCCTGGGGCCAAGTTTCGCATCGTCGGTCGGAATCCGCCGGCCCGATTAAAGAGGCTGGCCTCTGACTCAGTGGAAGTGACTGGTCGGGTGCCCTCGATAGTTCAGCACTTGCATGAGGCGATGGTCTTGGTTGTGCCTTTACGTGTCGGTGGTGGCACGCGGCTGAAGATTTTTGAAGCGATGGCCGCCCGCAAAGCAGTGGTCTCAACCACAATTGGCGCAGAAGGTCTGGACGTGCATGACGGACAGGACATTCTGCTCGCGGATACACCAAAAGCATTTGCCATGTCGATTGTCACTCTCCTAAGAGATGCCGCCAAGCGAAAGCTTTTGGAAACCGCAGCCGCCCGGTTAGCAGCTAATAATGATTGGGCAACAATCACAACGCGGTTTGAAGAAACGCTTGTTCAGGCCATGCAGCGCAGTGGCGCTGACTTGAGTTTGTCGCCACAGGTAGCTCCGGTGAGCGCATGAGAGTACTCGTGCTGGACGGAAATGAGAATCAGGCAGTTGCCGCGGCTCGTTCGCTGAACCGTGCCGGACACAAGGTCGAAGTGGGTGCTGACTCGAAGTGGTCGAAGGCTGGATGGTCTCGCTCGGTTGCGAGAACATTCACGTATCCTGCACCCCAAGCGGATGCGGACGCTTTCGCCGGGTGCATCGTTGAAGAAGCGAGGCGCGCGCCAGGAACGCTTGTGCTTCCCATGACAGAGCGCACCACGTTGCCGCTTTCCCTGCGCCGTGACGACATAACCGGCGCTGGGGGTCGTCTCGTCTTACCGTCTCACGAAACTGTATTGCGTGCTTTCGATAAGCAGGAGACGACTCGTCTGGCGTCATCGCTTGGAGTTGCAGTGCCGCGGACGTCATTGATCACTACCAGTGCGGAAGCGCAGCAGTTCGCCCAGGCCGGCTCCTATCCCGCAGTGTTGAAGGCGCGTAGTTCCGAGGAGCTTTCGCCAGGTGGACAAGTGTTGCCGACAGGAGCGCCGCGCTATGCCGCCGACGCGAATGAGTTTATGTCTGCCTACAACGAAATGAGTGGTAGGTGCTCGGCCATGCTGGCCCAGGAGTTTGTTGCCGGTACCGGAACTGGCTACTTCGCCCTCATGAAGGAAGGCGAGTTGCGCGCTGAATTTGCGCACCGGCGAATTCGTGATGTTCGCCCTACAGGCTCAGGCAGCGCGGTCAGGGAGAGTGTCGAGCCAGAGGATAGGATTCGAATAGCAGCGCTCAGTATCCTGCAGGCGCTAAACTGGCACGGTGTGGCCATGGTTGAATTTCGCCGGCGCGCCGACGGGACGCCTGTTTTTCTGGAAGTTAATGGTCGCTTCTGGAACTCACTCGCATTGGCAAGCTACGCCGGGGCCGACTTTCCCGCGTTAATCGCAGAGCTGGCTGAACGAGGCAACGTCGGGCCTCAGCCACGTTATCGTTACGGGGTGCGTTGCCGCTGGTTGCTTGGTGACCTGCGCCATCTTGTGGAAGTTTGGCGCGGTGCGCCCAAGGGATACCCGGTGAGGTTTCCCGGACGCTTACGTACTCTCCTAAATTTCGTGACCCCCGTGGCGGGCACTTATCACGATAATTTCCAGCTCCGTGATCCTCTTCCTGAGATCGGCGACTGGCTTGACCTGGTTCTGCGAAAGCTCCCAGCCGGTATGAAGAAAAGAAGATTGAATTCCAAGGATTTGCATGTTCAAAGCCGCTATTCATTGCCATAGTACCTACTCGGATGGTGAGTTTACTCTGGCGCAGTTGCGCGAGATGTTTCTCGCCGAAGGGTACGACTTTGTGTGTATGACCGATCACGCGGAATGGTTCGACCCAGAAAAACTGAAGGCCTATGTTGACGAATGTGAAGCGCTATCTGATGAGCGGTTTCGTTTCATTGCCGGGCTTGAGTATGAATGCGAGCAACGGATGCACATTCTCGGTTATGGCGTTACTTCGCTCGTAGAGACGGAAGTACCGCAGGATGTGATCCAACACATCGAGGACCAGGGCGGTGTCTCCGTAATAGCCCATCCGGGAGACAGCATGTTTCCCTGGATCGAAACCTTTGCCACTTTACCAACAGGAATTGAAACCTGGAACTCCAAGTATGACGGACCGCAGGCGCCCCGGCCTCGCACTTTCCAATTGCTGCATCGGTTGCAGCAGCGAAAGCCGGGAATGAAGGCTTTCTACGGTCAGGATCTTCACTGGAAGAAACAATATCGCGGGTTGTCTAACCTGGTGCAGTGCGACTCGCCAACCAAAACAGCCGTGCTGTCGTCGCTGCGGGCCGGCCACTATAGTGGTTTTAGCGAGCAGCTTGAACTACCCTCTGATGGGGCTTTGCCATTGTCTCTGTCTGACAGTTTTCAAAAAGTTAACGACCGGTATATGCAAAGACAGAAGATGTTCAAGCGAGTGAAGAAACTATCAGGCGCCTTTGGCAAGAATTTGCCGGCGCCGGTGAAGTCGCGCCTCCGCAAGCTTTTCTCATGAACAAGAGCACCGTATTTTTCATGTATCACGAACTGGAATTGCCAGAGCGTGACCTGTGCGACGATGAATCTGGTTACGTGCGCTACGTGGTGACTGAGAAGACCTTTCGCGATCAGATGGCAGTCATAGAGAGAAATGGGTGGGCTGGTTGGAATGTCAGCGAATCTTTGCGATTGACGGCTGGTACAAACGACGAGGCCAAACACGGGGTTTGCTTAACGTTTGACGATGGCTGTGCGACAGACCTCCTAAGCGCCGCACCACTACTCCGAGAGAAGGGATTCGGCGCGACTTTCTATGTGACGGTCGATCACTTGGGTCGCAGAGGCTACCTGACTAAGGCCCAGCTGCGCGAGTTGAGCGATCTGGGATTTGAGGTGGGCTCGCATTCCTTGACGCACCGGTACCTTAATGATTTGGGAGCCAGCGAAATAAAGGTGGAGCTGTCAGAGTCAAAGCAACGGTTGGAAGAGATCACGGAGCGGCCTGTTGTACACTTTTCTTGTCCCGGTGGGCGAGTAAATTCGCTCATTGATAAGATCGCCCGAGAAACCGGGTACGCTTCCGTGGTAACCAGTCAAATAGGGGCAAATGGAAATGACGCAGATCGGTTTTCATTGAAGCGCATCGCGGTGAAGCGCGGCATGCCGATAGAGGAATTTGAGAACTTAGCTCGCGGGCAGGGCTTGCGGGTTCGTCAGGCCGAAACCGCCGTTCTGGATGTTGCCAAGCGAGTATTGGGTAACACGATGTATGAGCGAATCCGTTCTAATCGCCTCGGTCGCCGACCCTGAAGGTAGTCAGGCGACTAATTAACGCACCAACCAGTTTGAAGTCTTGCAAACCAATACCCGCGAAAAAACTAGTGATTTTGAACTGCCGGCGCCAAGTGTGAGAGCCGAGCGCGTCTCCGTTGTCATCCCCTGCTACAACGAGGAGAGGTTCATCGGCAAGGCGCTCGGAAACCTCGCCGATCAATATCAGAACGACCTGTACGAGATCATAGTGGTGGATGGTCTGTCAGAGGATCGCACGCGGGCGGTTATTGAAGACTTCAAACGAACCAGACCCGAGCTGTCTATTCGCGTATTAGACAATACGGCAAGAAAGATTCCAGTGGCATTGAACCTGGGCGTGGCCGCGGCGCAAGGCGAAATAATTGCGCGCATGGACGCCCATGCCGTTCCTTCGAAAGGGTATATACGCCGTTGCGTTACGGTCCTCGATGAGAGCGGCGCGGGAGTGGTTGGTATGCCCTGCCGCGTGCAACCCGCCACTGACAGCCTCCTGGCACGGGCGATTGCCGCGGCGGTTTCACACCCGTTTGGGATTGGCGACGCAAAATACCGCCTGAGCGAAGGTACGCTCAAGCAAGAGCCGGTAGACACGGTAGCGTTTGCGTGTTTTCGTAAGTCTCTTTGGCAGCAGCTTGGTGGCTTTGATGAGAGTCTTACTACCAACGAAGATTACGACTTCAATTATCGAGTGAGACTTCAAGGGCAAACGGTGCTGCTGGATCGATCGGAGCACTGCGACTATTTTGCGCGCAGCACGCTGAAAGAGTTGGCCTCTCAGTATCGACGCTACGGTGGCTGGAAAGCCCGCATGCTGCTGATGCATCCGCTTTCGCTCAAGCTGCGTCATTTGGTTGCGCCGATCTTTGTTATGTCAATACTTAGCCTGGGCTTTGCCGGTATTTGGTGGCACCCCTTATGGGCTGTGTTGGCGCTTGAGGTTGCCAGCTATCTTTGCCTGGCTCTCTTTTTCGGCTGGCAGATTTCAACAAAGATTGGCGGCGGATTGCGAATGAGCGCAATCATGCCAATCGTCTTTCTTACAATTCACTGCACCTGGGGAATGAGTTTCCTCATCGGCCTGGTTCGGCGCCCACAGTAGCTGGGATAAGGTTAGGCTAAATGAGACTAAGTGTGTTCGGGATTGGCTATGTGGGCTGCGTTTCGGCGGCGTGTTTCGCACAAGCGGGGCATCGTGTGATTGGTGTGGACGTTAATTCCACCAAGGTCGACATCATAAACAAAGGCAAGAGCCCCATCGTGGAGGAAGGCATTGGGGATCTGATTGCGCAGGTTGTTGCGTCGGGCCAGCTCCGGGCGACCACTGACTCCTTCGCGGCGATTAACGAGTCGGATTTTTCGCTGGTGTGCGTCGGCACACCGAGCAACCCCAACGGAAGTCTGGATCTGAAGCACGTTAAGAGCGTTTGCGAGCAGATTGGCAGGGCCCTGAGAGAGAAGAGCGAGCGCCACGTAGTCATAGTCCGCAGCACGATGTTGCCCGGGACCGTAGAGTCCGTGATTGTACCGACTCTCGAAGAACATTCAGGCAAGCAGGCAGGTAAGGATTTTAGTGTCTGCATCAATCCGGAGTTTCTGCGTGAGGGAACTTCCATCAAGGATTTCTACAATCCACCTTTCACTTTGATTGGGGCGGATGACGAAGATGCCGCCGCCGCCGTGCGCGGTCTTTATGCGAAGTTAGATGCGCCAGTCTTTATTACCTCACTAAGAACCGCAGAAATGGTGAAGTACGTTTGCAACTGCTTCCACGCTTTGAAAGTCAGCTTTGCCAACGAGGTCGGCAACCTGTGCAAGGCGCTGGGCATAGATAGCCACGAGGTGATGGACGTTTTCTGCAAAGACACGAAGCTCAATCTTTCCCCCTACTATCTCAAGCCCGGCTTTGCCTTCGGCGGCTCCTGTTTACCGAAAGATTTGCGCGCTATTAACTATAAAGCCAAGGAGTCTGACATAGAGGTGCCGGTGCTCTCGGCTATCTTGCTAAGCAACCGTTTGCAGATCGAGCGGGCCGTTGAGATGGTGCTTCGTACCGGTAAGAAGAAAGTAGGAGTGCTGGGATTTAGCTTCAAAGCGGGAACTGATGACTTGCGCGAATCGCCGATGGTCACGCTGATTGAAACGCTGGTTGGCAAAGGTCTGAAGTTAGCGATCTACGACAAAGACGTTTCGCTGGCGCGGCTCTTCGGGGCGAACAAAGAATATATTGAACGCGAAATCCCTCACATTGCCGAGTTGATGCGTCAGAATATTGAAGAGGTCGTGGCTGATTCTGAGGTACTGATAATTGGCAACAAGGCGGCGGAGTTTCGGCAGGTTGAAAAACAACTGCGGCAGGATCAGATCGTGATTGACATGGTACGGCTATTTGAACGCGATTCGACTGATGCCTCCTACGAAGGCATCTGCTGGTAAATAGTTGCTGCTGCCAATGAACGCATCCCGCGCCGCAAATGATCACCAGCGCGACAAACCAGTTCACATTAGATGGTTGCAGCGCCGCATGATCTTGGGCGCTGTTTTGATCGCGGCCTCTGTACTTCTCGCTTGGGGCGCAGCTCGCTGGCTCATTGTAAGTGCCCCGCTGGAACGGGCTGACGTCATCGTCGTTCTGAGCGGTTCTGCAGTCTACAGAGAGCGGACGGAGTGGGCCGCCAAACTCTATGCCGAGGGCCGAGCTCCACGCATCGTTCTCACCAACGACAATCAGGAAGGTGGGTGGTCAAGCTCGCAGCAGCGGAACCCATATTTTTACGAACGAGCGCGAAACAATCTTCTGCGTTTGGGTGTGCCGAACGAGAATATTGAAGTCCTGCCGGAGCCCGTGTCGAGTACCTATGAGGAAGCCGTCTTGATCGGCAACTATGCAAAGACGAAAGGCTTGCGTTCCCTGTTGATTGTTACATCGGCCTATCACTCCCGGCGTGCACTGTGGACGTTTCAGCACTTGCTGGGCGCTGACATGCAGGTTGGACTTGATCCGATCGCAGACGGACTCTCCAGTCCGCCACCATCAACGTGGTGGCTGTATCTGCGCGGCTGGAGAATGGTTCCGGCTGAGTACGCAAAAATCGTCTACTACCGTTTGCGGTATCGCTAGTGCTTCTTTTTCGGAATGCGGTGGACCCAAAAACTCCGCGATCAACACTGGTAACCCTGCCTCATTAGCACTTTCTTCCTCCATGCCCTTCGATTGATCGGTGTCCCGAGTCCTTATCAAAAATGGCCACAAGACAAAGGTATTGAACCTGCCAAAGCAGGGCCGCTTAACCAATGCGGAGCTAACGGCTATACTACCGGGACCCTGCAAATGGTAGTCGGCGGTGCCAGATCAGTTAGCCCTGAGGTTATGATAAAAATATGAAGCAGGTCCTGCGCAAAGGTCTGAAGGAGATTGTTGTCGACGAAGTGCCGGATCCGATCGTCATTGCGAATCATGTTCTGGTCCGGCCGCTGTACTCACTCATCAGCAGCGGCACTGAGACCGCGAGCATTCACACAGATGGACTCTTGAAAGAGGTTAGCGAGAACCCGTCGCACCTGAAGAAGATCTGGAATGTCATGAAGTCGGCCGGCCCTTCGCGCACCCTGGCAGAAGTAAGAGCGAAGTTTAGTGAGTATGCGGTGCTGGGGTATTCAGGCGCGGGACTCATAGCCGACAAACATCCAACAGTAGACAATCTGGAGATTGGCGATCGTGTCACTTACGGAGGCGAAGGGACTGGTCACGGAGAACTGATCCTCACGGGGAAAAACCTCGTCGCCAGGATTCCTGACAGAGTGCCTTTCGAGCACGCCTGTTTTACCACCCTGGGAAGCATAGCCCTGAATTCGGTACGCACTACGAATATCGAACTCGGTGAAGTTGTTGCCGTGATCGGTCTTGGTTTGGTTGGTCAACTGATCGCTCAGCTGGTGCGAAACCAGGGAGGCATCGTAGTGGCGATCGATCTCCGGCCCGAGCGCGTGGAGTTGGCGCGGCAACTCGGAGCCGATCATGCCTTGATTGGTGATGACTCAGTTGCTGGAGCTATTAACTCCTTGACCGATGGCCGCGGTGCAGACAAGGTGATTGTCGCAGCTGCCGCTAAGTCGTCGGCGCCTTGCGAGCAGGCGCTGCGTATAACTCGCGATCGGGGCCGCATCGTTGTAGTCGGTGCGGTAGAGCTATCGTTTCCGTGGAATGAAATGTACCTGAAAGAGGTGCAGCTTTTCATGTCTCGCGCCTATGGACCGGGAAGCTACGATCCCGACTACGAACGTGCGGGCCGCGACTATCCAATTTCCTACGTGCGCTGGACCGAGAACCGAAACATGGAGGAGTTTCTGCGTTTAGTCGCAGTCGGCCGAGTTGATCTCCAATCCCTGATTACCCATCAGTTCGATCTGGAAGAGGCAGCACAGGCTTACGAGATCATCATGGCGCCGGGTTCAAAGAGTCTGGCGGTGTTGCTGCGCTACCCGGGGGCGAAGATTGAGCAAGGCCAGTTATCGTCCCTGCCCAGGGCGCGCACGAAAGTGTCTGTGACATC
>CAZVHN010000519.1:0-11535 GCA_964626895.1 uncultured Chloracidobacterium sp.
ATCACCCCTGCAAGCTCTAGCTAAGAAGGAACTAGAACTATCTTGCAGAATGTGTTTCCGCGAAACCTTTCTGCTCCCAGGTTGAAGGCAAACCCTCTCGCCCTGGTTCCTCCAATTGATTTCCTGAAGGAGTAAACACAACATGTTCTCAAAAGATGGCAAATCGAAAGACATAGAGACTCCCCGCATTTGCAACGTCGTTTGGCACGACGGAGAGTTTATCAACTGGAACGACGCGCGGGTGCACGTTATGTCTCACGTTCTGCACTATGGTTCAAGCATTTTTGAAGGCATTCGCTGTTATGCAACCAAGCGTGGGCCTGCCGTCTTTCGTTTGAAAGAACATATGCAGCGGTTCTTAAACTCGGCAAAGATATACCGCATGGATCACTCCTGGACATTGGATCAATTGTGCGACGCTTCGGTGGACCTGGTTCGCCGCAGCGGTTTGGAGCAGTGCTACATTCGTCCCATCCTCTTCCGCAGTCTTGACGAAGAACGTCCCGCCTTCGGCGTTAATCCCTTTCCCAACCCGCTGGCCTGTTATATCGGAGCGTGGGATTGGGGAAATTATCTGGGTGATGATGCCATCGAAAAAGGGGTTGACGTCTGCGTCTCCACCTGGAATCGACTGACGCCAAACTCGATGCCGGCGATGGCCAAGAGCGGCGCGAACTACATGAACTCCCAGCTGATCAAGATGGAGGCTCTGCTCAACGGCTTTGCGGAAGGTATTGCGCTGGACGACCGCGGTTATGTGTCCGAAGGCTCCGGCGAGAACATCTTCGTGGTAAATGGTGACGTTGTGCTCACGCCTCCCCTTTCTTCCTCCATACTGGCGGGAATCACGCGAGATAGTGTGATTGGGATCTGTCAGGAACTGGGCATTACCGTCAAGGAACGAAGCGTTCAACGCGCGGCTCTCTACGTGGCGGACGAGCTTTTCTTCTCCGGAACGGCAGCGGAGATTACCCCGATTCGGTCGGTTGATCGGATTACGGTGGGCGCTGGTGGGCGGGGAGAAATTACGACGCGCATTCAAAAAGCATTTTTTGATATCACGAAAGGCGAGCGCGCGGCGCCCGGCGATTGGCTGACCTACGTCAACGCTTCAGCCTCGAAGCCTGACAACAACGGTCACAAGACCCAGGAGGTAGTTAGTACCTCCTCCGGCGCAGGAAACGAACCGGCCGTTAAGTATCAGACCGCCGCGACCGAGTAAAATCTCGAGTAGCCGAAACTAAAGCAGCGAGCCAAGCCGACTTTGCTCGCTGTTTTTGTTTTGCGGTTTGGGCAGTAACCCGACTGATAAGGAGCGCGCCAGTGGCGCAAATCGAAGCCCTCTTTAACAGTCGGGATACTGCCCCGGCGGCTCCGCTGCACCCCTTGCGGAATGCCTATGGCTTTCCGGATAGGAGCCCACTTAAGTCGTCAAGGCTCTGCCTCTCGAGGCTAGCCCAACGTTATCGTTGACGTTCCTCCCGCGGCGGGCTATTATCCTGCAAGTGTTCCTCGAGCGCCCAGCTTTGAGGGAACTCACCGCTGAAGCATTCCGCGCTTTTCATTCTGTCTAAGGCTGAAATTCCCAGAAAGCTCCCGTCTTAGCCCAAATCCTCTGAATACGTCCCGAAAGGTACTAGTCCGACCATGCCTGTAAAAATTGATGATTTGTTAAGAACTGCCACCGGCCACGGTGCGTCTGACCTCCACCTCAAGGTTGGCGCCTTCCCGATGATGCGTATTGGCGGCGAACTGCATCCCGTTGGCGATGCTCCGCGCATGAAGCCCGAAGACACTTTGGATATGGCCTTCGCCATGATGACGAGTCGTCAGAAGCAGCGTTTCAAAGACGTCTCAGAAGTGGACATCGGCTATGGCCTCAACGGTGTCGGAAGATTTCGCGCCAATATCTTTCAGCAGCGTGGCACGGTGAGCGTGGTTCTGCGCGTAATTCCGGACGGCACGAGGAGCACGAGCGAACTGGGACTCCCTCCAGTCATCGATAAGATTGCCGCGGAACGTCGCGGTCTAATCCTGGTAACCGGGTCAACCGGTTCCGGTAAGTCAACGACGCTGGCGGCAATGATCGATCGGATAAACACGACCCGCAGCGGCCATATTGTCACCATCGAAGACCCCATTGAGTTCTTGCATCGTGATAAGCAGGCGTTTGTGACGCAACGCGAAGTTGACGTAGATACGCGTTCATTCGCTGAAGCTTTGCGAGGGGCCTTGCGTCAGGATCCCGACGTGATACTCGTGGGAGAAATGCGCGACTCTGAAACCATCGAAACCGCGCTCACCGCAGCCGAGACTGGACACCTGGTGCTGTCAACGCTCCACACACTTGATGCCACTGAGACCATCACCCGCATCGTTTCGTCATTTCCTGCGCATCAACAGAAGTCGGTGCGCCTGCAGTTGGCCGGCATTCTCAAGGGCGTAATTTCGATGCGTCTGGTTCGTGCTGCGAAGGGTGCGGATCGCGTGCCGGCGATTGAAGTCCTGGTATCAACCGGTCTGATTCGCGACTACATCGTGAACGAAGAAAAGACCTATCTCATTCGCGAGGCGATTGCCGCGGGAACTTCGCAGTATGGCATGCAGACTTTTGATCAATCGCTGTTTCACCTTTTCCAGTCTGGTCTCATTTCGGTTGAAGAAGCGTTGCATAATGCGAGCAATGCTGACGAGTTCAGGATGCGCTGCTCCGGGATTCTCTCCTCAGAGCAGGCCATCAACAGCACCATGGGTCAAACCGGAAGTTTGTCTCCAGTCATGAAAAAGGAAGCTGACGATCTGTTCGTGAAACACTGACAGGCGAAAAGCTATCACAGGCGCGGTGGGACTGCTCGGGGGAAATCTTCTCCGAGCAAACCTATCAGGGCGCGGAAAAACAGATTTGCAGTGTGTTGCGGCTGCGGCCGGTCAGGCGCGTAATCGCTTTGAGACCCTGGTGTCAATTCAATTTTGGAGGGGACATTGTCTTTTGTTGTAGTGATGTTGCGGCTCCGTCTTGCTAACCACTCAGCTCAGTTGACGCGCATTCGCCGCATCACGCGCACTCCCGCGCGCCAGTCTTCATTTATGTCGAAGCGGTACATTTCTACGTTTGGCGCAATCAGACGAGCCAAGGTCTGAAAAGAGGGATGGACTCTCAGCGTGGGCGCGACCAGATAGACCAGCGGCGACTCGGCGCGAATGCGGCGCTCACCAAAAAGTCTGGCGCGCCAGATGTGTCCTCGACGACGATGCGCTTCAACGCGTTGCCAGTAGTCTGCGCCCTGCAGCACGTGCTCACGATCTTCGGAAACTTTCAATTCAATGACGACCAGACGCCCGTCACGCCTGAGCGCCAGCAGATCAATCGGCCTCACGCCGAGGCGTCCGCCCCTCGCAGTACGGAATTGCGCATGCAGCGGCGCAACTATCAATCCGGGATCGAGTTTCGAGATGTCGCGACGAAGCAACGCCTCAAGCCAGGCTTCACCCGCGGTTCGGTAAAGAGCGTGCCGGTGATCTGAAGCGAGAGCTGACCTATGCTCGTGCAAATCGCTCAATAACACGGCCCATTCTTGTTCGCTCTTCTCATCAAGCAGACGCCGTCGAGACCCTTCGATTCCAAACCAGACGAGCTCGGAGTCCATCAGGCGGCGCACCCGCACGAAGGGAAGTCCAAAGTAACGAAGGGTCTCGCCATGGCGCGCTTGCACTACATCAATCGCGTCGGGCGCCTCGGCAATAATCGCCTGGGCCGACTCGCTTGTTGCCGGCGGATCGATAGGCCTGAACCCCGCGAGGCGCTTCTTCCATAGTTCTTCCAGGTCGGGACAAACCACCTGAGACATCTCGGTCCACGCCTGGTCGAGTTCATAAACGGTGATTGCGCTTCGCAGACTCGCTCGCAGCAAGGCGATCCGCATGGTCAACGGCTTCACCAGATCGTTTTTGACCAGAAGCCAGAGTTGCTGTACATAGGGCGCCCGCGCGCGCTCACTGGTGCGCCCGAACCAGAGCAGGGCGGAGGAAAGAATCTCATCGACGTCACTGGGTTTGCTTGCAGCCACTGAGCCAGTGACGGCGATTCGATGGTGTTTGAGTCGCAGGATAACTCGTGCGTAGCGTCCGGGTTGTCCACGTCGCATCCCTGGGCTCAACGATGCCCGCTCGATCTTCGCTCCCGGTTGCAAACCGGATGCGAGCTGCGCTAGTTGATCGCAGCGGACTTGCCGAGCTGCCCTGACTGCGGCTGCGATCGCACTTGCCGACGCTCGCGGGATCAGCTCGATTACCGGTCGCTCAGCTCCCATCCGTCGGGAAGCCTGCAACTCCAGCTTCTCACCGGTCCAATTCCATCCCCGAATTCGCCACGAGCGAGTTCCTTTGTCGGTCCAACAGGAAAGGATTAGTCGGTTCTGGGCAATGTTGATATCCAGTTCGCTCCTGCGAAGAGCTTGTGTGTTTCCATCACTGAGCCTGTAGAACCATTCGGCGTGGGCATCAAAGAGATCTGCAATGCGTTGTCTTGCGGTCTCCAGCACTGAATTTGTGAGGCGCTCGAACATAGTCAGGACTCGGAAGTGAGGCCGAGTGAGAGCATTAAGACAGAGAATAAGAGCTATTGAAGGCTCAATCTCGCTTGCTTTTCGGGTAGTGCGTCAGTTTGGGTTTCGGCACATCATCCTGGAGGGATCTAAGTTAATAGCCGTGGGCGAGCGTTTGCGACGCCCACGGATAGGCGTAAGAAACATGCCTGACCCTGAAGGGGTCACATTTTCTGGCGCTGTTTGACCCTTCCAGGGTCAGGAATCTTTTCTCCGATCCTCCGTGGGCGTCGCAAACCCTCGCCCACGGCTATTGACTTAAATCCCTTCGGGATACGAAAACACATTGAATCTGACCTCAAGCTGGTACTGACCACTACCACTTTCGTCGTTACTTCTACCGTGTGCTACCATTTCCGGTCAACCAAATTCCGACGAAATAAGAGTAGTTAGGCTAACAATGAAGAATGTTTACCTCGCCGGATCAGTGCGTACGCCAATCGGTCGATTTGGAGGCACGCTCTCTGCCTGGACCGCGGCCGACCTGGGTGTAGCCGCAGCTAAAGAAAGTCTGCAACGTGCTCGAATCACGCCCGACCAGGTCCAACAATCGATTTGGGGATGCGCGCGGCAGGCCGGAGGCGGGCCAAACGTCGCGCGCCAGATTACTCATCGCGCGGGAGTGCCGGAGACATCGCCGGCATTCACGGTCAATCAAGCATGTGGGTCGGGTCTAAAAGCGATCATCCTGGCGGCTCAGGAGATTATGCTCGGCGGAGCGGGAATAGTGCTCGCAGGCGGCACGGAAAGCATGTCGCGCGTGCCTTACTTTGCCGAGGGCGCGCGCTGGGGCATGCGCATGGGAAACACGCAACTGGTTGATGGGATGTATCGCGACGGCTTTAACGATCCACTCTCAGGACTGGTGATGGGCGAAACGGCGGAGAATCTCGCGCGCAGTTACGAAATCTCGCGCGAGGAACAGGATCAATACGCTTTGCGCTCACAACAGAGGGCCCAGGCCGCCGCTGAAAACGGACGTTTCCACACTGAGATTGCGCCACTTGAAATTAATGGCCGCAAGGGGGGGATGATTATCTTTGACCGCGACGAACATTACCGCGCCGGCACAACCATGCAGGATCTTGGCAGGCTATCGCCAGTGTTTTCCAAGAGCGGAACAGTTACCGCGGGAAACTCCTCTGGAATTACCGATGGGGCGGCGGCTTTGGTGGTGATGGGGGAAGAAGCTTTAAAACAGTCTGGCGCCGAACCGCAGGCGCGCGTAGTTGACTATGAAGTCGTGGGTGTGGCTCCGGAGATCATGGGGATTGGCCCAGTTCCCGCCGTGCGCGCATTGCTGGAGCGTCAGAAGCTGCGACTCACTGATATCGATTTGATTGAGCTGAATGAGGCATTTGCCGCTCAAGTCATCGCCTGCGATCGCGATCTTCAATTCGACCCGGAACGGCTCAATGTGAACGGCGGCGCTATTGCGCTGGGCCATCCGATTGGCTGCACCGGCGTGCGTATTACCACCACTCTCCTCCACGAGATGAAAAAACGCGGCGCAAAGCGCGGGCTCGCGACTCTCTGCGTCAGCGGCGGTATGGGACTAGCCCTGCTCGTGGAAGGCGTGTGAGCAATTCCAACCAAATCTTCGGATCGCAACCGTGTCGCCGGCAATACGTTGCCAGCGCCAAGCTACTTCGAGTCTCACGAGCGCGTTTCTTGATCGGGCTGCTCGTCTGCGCATGCGGGTTCATGCTGCCGGCTTGCAGAGGCTCGCAAGGGCCGCCGAATTCCAATGCTGGATCCGCAGATACTCGAAAAGCCGCTTTCACAACACCGCCGTTTTCGACAAAAGAACCTGACCGCTATCAAGCGATCCGCATCACCAGCTTCACTGAAACAGGAAGCACCGAAAATTCGTCATCCTCGCAAAGCAATCAGGTCTTAATCGCTCGCGACGGTGAGAGGCGCCGCGAGGAGTACTCTGCTGGAGCGAGCGGGCAGATTGTCTATCTCGAAATCCCTGCAGGCCGTTTCATTGTTTTGCCTGCCGGCAGGCTGTATGCGGACCTCAGTACAGCATCTGATGAGACTGCTCCAGGTAATCGTCCTTATGACTCCCCAGATGATTCGCCAGGTCTTGCGCCAGACCAACTCTTGAATGAGGCACACGCGCCGGCGACCTACGAGAAACTGGGCACCGAAACGCTTGCCGGCCGTACGACGACCAAATACCGAGTCGTCGTGCTTACCGGAGCTGACTCCCAGAATGAGACGTTAATCTGGATTGATGAAGCTCTCGGCATATCAGTACGATCGGAAACGATGTCCAAGTCCAGTGGGCACTCCTCGAAGGTAACGATGGAACTGAAGGCCGTAAAACTTGAGGTAGACGAGCAGTTGTTTTCCTGGCCATCGGATTATAGAAAGGTCGAGGCGCGCCTGATTTTTGACCTGATACGAAAGGAGGGAAAGGGGGCGACCTCCAAACAAGAGGAGAAATAAGCCAACCTCATCCTATGCTCAAGGCATCGGAAAAGCGCACACCGAAGCGGTGTGGCGTCTTCTAATCCCGAAGGGACCTAAGTCAATAGCTTCAAGAAAGGCTTCTTAAAGTGAAAATTAGAATTCTCAGCAGAGTGTTTGTCGTTAGCTTATTGCTGGCGGGATTGTCGAGTGCGGGTATCGCTCAAACCAGACGTGGAGCTGCGGCAATGACGCGTCAGAGTCTCTTGGCCAGGCTTCCGACATCGGACGCGGTGGCTTGGGTCAACGTTAAGCGTGTGCTCTCGGAAGCTCTGCCCAAACTCCTGGCGGGCAACTCAGCCAGGCTGGCAGAGGTTGATTCTCAGATCGAACAATTTAAGACTCGCACGAGTCTCGATCTGCGTTCCTTCGATGAACTTGCCCTGGGCATGCGTTATAGCTATCCCTCAGCAGGTATTACCAAGATCCACACCGTGGCAGTGGCCCGCGGAGCCTTCAATACCGGCGCCATCGTTGCCGCTGGAAGAGTGGCGGCCAACGGCAAATACCGCGAAGAAAAATATCTCGGCAAGACCATTTACATCTTTACTCTGGACCAGCAGGTGAAACTTCTGGGCTTGCTGGACTTGAAGATCAAGGAACTTGCGATTGCTCCGCTCGATGCGAACACGTTGGCGCTGGGTGATGCGGATCGCGTTCGCAACACCGTTGCTGCCGGCAAGGGAACGAGGCGCTCCAACGCCGAGTTGATTGCCCTGGCTACGCAGGATCCAAACGCTATCGTAGGCTTCGGGGGAAACGTTTCCGCGCAGCTGCTTCAGAATCTTCGCATCGGTAACGAAGCAATCGCGAAGGATCTGGCCTCCGTGCGGCAGGCTTACGGATCACTCGGTATGACGGACAAGGATCTGGAGTTGTTGGTTGCTGCGCGCACCGTCGATGCCGGTTCAGCACGCAGCCTGGGGGACACCGTGGAAGGCTTGAAACAGTTTGGGGCCCTCTTCACAAACCGGCTGTCCGGGACCAGAGGGGTTCTGGCCAGGAGCGCGTTGGGAAATCTGAAGATCACCACTCAAGGCAATGAACTTAAGATCCGCACCGCGGTCGCTCAGTCAGATGTTGCTCCTTTGGTGGGCGGATTGTGATCAGGCTGGCTTACCCGGTTACTTTACGGGAAACGGAAATTGCGACTGAGGTGCCGCGGCTGCCGGCTCGTCCTCTTCCAGAGCTGCTAGCGCGTCCTTGTAGATTTTTATCTTGCCTGCGCGTTTCATCTCCTCCTGGACCTTAGTGATGTAGTCGTCCCAGAGTTGGGTCTGCCGCTCAGCTAGCAGCGTCTGGGTCATCTGCGGTCGCCGTGAAGCAAACGCTGCCAGGTCCGCGTCGACGCGGTTGGTGGCCCCCAGGATCACCCAGTTGTCTCCGACTTTAATAGGAGTCTTAGTTATCTCCCCAGCCTTCAATGCGTAGGCTACTTCGTCCAGCGCCGGACTGGTTCCGGCCTTGCCGATCACGCTGCCAATCTTCCAATCCTCTTCAGTTCCCACTTCAAAACCAGCCTTCTCACCTGCTGCTTTGATCTCAGCGACAGTTTTCACTGCTGAGAGTACCTCTTTGGCCTTTTGTTCCAACTGCTCTTTCGCCCTTTGGTGTTTTAGCGTCTGTGTCAGCCGGTCCTTAATCTCCTCGAGCTCCGGAATGCGCGGCTCTTTCTTCTCAACGAACATCGGAATTGCGAAGCCGCCCTTCACGCCTGTGCGTTCGCCGACGTCTTTGGGATTATTCAAAGGCGCAATCGCTGCCTCAAACTGTTGGTTGCTTCCGATTTCCGGAACGTCATCTCCCGGTTTGATATAAGGAGTCTCTCTGACCATCTCTGCAGGACCCATGTTGGCTTCAGCGGCCAATTCCTGCGCTACCTTCTTCGGATCTTTGGTTTCCTTCAAACGGGCCTGCGCCCGCTCAGCGAGCTTCGCAGCCACTGCGTAGGCTCGACGGTTGCGCGATGAGATCAACAATGTCGGCTTGGCTTCTTCGAAGGTCTGTTGCACGGAGTCGTCTCGCCGTAAGATGTACCAGTTGCCGGCATACCTGATGGGGATGTCGGAGATGTCGCCCGGCTCCATATCAACAGCGCGATCATACAGACTGTCGGGTTTATTCGGATTCTTCTTGATGAGCCGGCCCAGAAAGCCGCCGTTTTTTGCTGTTGCCGGATCTTCGGAGTTGCCCCGAGCCAGCTCGGCGAACGTCTCTTTAGTTGACTGGCCCGACGTTCCCATCGCTTTCTTGATTAGCTCTTTGGCTTTTTCTTCTACCTGCGGATCCAGATCCTTGCGCGCAACTTTTAGCAGAATCTGCTGGACCTTGACTCCTGCCTGCTTGTTCTCTGCCGGCAGTCGCTCAAATTCCTCGCGCAGTTCCTTGTCGGTAACCTGAAGTCTCGCACCAGCTTTTTCCTGGTTGATGTAGACGTAACGGATTTTCTTCTGGGGCTCGAGAATTCGGTAGTCAGTCTTATGTTGCTCGTAATTGTTTCGCAGCTCATCGTCGGACACTTGAATCTTCTCCGCCAGCTTTTCGGGGGACAAGAGCGCATAGGACAAACTTATTGTGGTTGTATCGCGCTTGTAGGTTTCCTGCACCTCATCATCAGAAACGCTGACACTCGAGGTAACAAGTACTTTGAGCTTTTCCTGAGCTATCGCGTCCCGAACATTTCGCTCAAACGTTTCCACATCACCGTAGCGGGCCACGATGGATTCTTTGTATCGCTCCAGGCCCACGAACTGGCCCGAGGCATCGGTAAACTGTTTGCGAATTCTCTCGGCGACTTCCGCGTCGCTGGCCGCCAGTTCCAGGCGCGCTGCTTCCTGAGCAATCACCCGATCTCGAATCAGACCGTCCAGGAAGCGCTTATTCCCTCCGAGTTGGGCCAGGCTCATCTGGCCGCCCAGCATCTGCTGGTAGTTTTCTCTGAGGCGGGCGAGGTCCGCTACAGTAATTTCATCACCAGCAACTTTGGCGATCACTTCGCTGTTTCTTGTAGGGTCGAGATATCGAGCGGAGCGTCCCGGCGCATAGAAGACTATTAAACTGACGGCCATGATGACGGCGAAACCGACAATGACGATGCTGCGCGTGCGTTCGAGGCGTCCTAATTGTTTGAGCATAATTTATACCTTCCCAGCAAGTGGCGGATTGTAAAGGAGCGGGCGTGGCTCTGCAACTTGGGAAGGGGTTGGACGGGTGCCAGGTGTCAGGTGCCGGGTGTCAGGTGCCGGGTGCCGGGTGGCAGTTCCAGATGTTGGGGGATCTTGGAGTGAGCACAATTTTCGTTAGCGGTTTACAACTCGCGGTGCATAGCATACTCCGGCACCTGACACCCGGCACCCGACACCCGTTCACCTGAGACCCGGCACCCGGCACCTGACACCCAGTACCCGGCACCTGACACCTGGCACCGCCACCTGACACCCGGCACCGACCGTGCTATTTTACTGACTTCAATGAACCCGATGGGCAGCTCAACATGGTTATGGATCGGCTTCTCTGTATTTATCCTGCTCATGCTGAGTCTGGACCTCGGACTCCTAAATCGCAAAGCCCACACAATAAAATACCGCGAAGCGGCGACCTGGAGCGCCGTCTGGGTCACCCTGGCGATGATCTTTGCCGGCCTGGTTTTCTATTATCAGGGCACCGTTCGCGGCCTCGAGTTTCTAACGGGCTACCTCATTGAGCTTTCTCTCTCGGTAGATAATCTCTTCGTTTTTCTACTCATCTTTTCCTATTTCAAGGTGCCGGCCAAATACCAGCACCGGGTCCTTTTCTGGGGCGTGATGGGTGCGTTGGTGATGCGACTGACGATGATCTTCGTCGGCGCAGTGCTGATCAACCGCTTCCACTGGATCATTTATATCTTCGGCGCTTTCCTCGTCTACACGGGCATCAAAATGTTCAAGCAGGAAGAACTCGATCTCCACCCTGAAGATAATCCCGTGGTGAAATTCGTGACTCGCTACATCCCCATTACTCGCCACTACGAAGAGGAGAGATTTTTTACGCGAGTAAACGGCAGACTAACGGGCACGCTGTTGTTACTGGTCCTGGTGATCGTGGAAGTCACCGATCTTGTTTTCGCGGTGGATTCAATTCCGGCAATCTTTGCCATCACCACCAACACGTTCATCGTCTACACTTCAAATGTTTTTGCCATCCTCGGCCTGCGATCTATGTACTTCCTGCTGGCGGGAGTGGTGGAGAAGTTCCAATACCTCAAGATGGGACTTGCGATCGTGCTCACTTTTATCGGCGCTAAGATGCTGATTGTAGCCGTGAACGTGCATATTCCGATTTGGTTCTCGCTCATGTTCGTGGCTGTCGTGCTGCTCAGTTCCGTTGCCGCTTCGCTGATCTGGCCCAAAGGCTGCGAGATGAATATTGACGTAGATCTCCCGGAAGGATTCGACGCCCCTTTTGAAGACGAGGA
>CAZVHN010000520.1:0-4028 GCA_964626895.1 uncultured Chloracidobacterium sp.
CGGACCAAACCGTCGAGCGCGCGGGTGTAACTGTCATGGCCCCGTTGAATCTCGCGGCAACCGTGCCGGTCCATGCCAGCCATCTGTATTCGCGCAACGTGACTGCGCTTCTGTCTCTGATAATCAAGGACGGGGAGCTCAGCATCGATATGAACGACGATGTTGTTGGACCATCGTGCGTGACCTATCAAGGCAAGATGGTGAACAGCCGAGTGGCCGCGCTGCTGGATGCAACGATTGGTAAGTAAGAGATTTGCAATACCAATTGTAAGAGATGGTAGATGAGGAGTAACAAATGTCACCAGATACACTAATCACAGCGCTTTACGTTTTCGCCCTCGCGGCCTTTTTGGGCTATCTGGTGATCTCGCGTGTGCCCCCGCTTTTGCACACGCCATTGATGTCTGCGACCAACGCCATCTCGGGCATCTCGCTGGTTGGTTCCATCGTCACCGCCGGCGCGGACTACAACACGGTGAGCACCATCCTCGGTTTTGCTGCTGTCGTGTGCTCGACAACAAACGTGGTGGGCGGATTCGTGATCACGGATCGCATGTTGCGAATGTTCAAGCGAAAGCCATCGGCGAAGAAGGAAGAATAAATCCGCCACGGATAAACGCGGATAACGCCGATAGATCAAAGACCCATAACCAGAAACCAAACCAGAAACCAAAAACAAAGATCTAAGAACAAAGATCGTCCTATTAAATGCAGACCTACTTCATCGAACTAAGCTACCTGCTGGCCTCAGTGCTTTTCATCCTGGGACTCAAAGGTCTTAGCCATCCTGAAACCGCCAAGCGCGGGATGCATCTGGCTGAATTCGGCATGGTGATGGCGATCATCGGCACGCTGATGCACCATGAGATCCTCACCTACACCTGGATCCTGTCCGGACTGGTGATCGGTTCGCTTATCGGCCTGGCTATGGGCTTCTGGGTACCCATGACTGCGATGCCGCAACGGACCGCACTCTCGCATGCGTTTGGCGCCTTCGCGGCTGCGCTCGTGGGCATCTCCGAGTTTTACCGGCACGGCGGACATATAGATAAGATCACTATGAGCGCTCTCGGTTTCGAAGTAATGCTGGGTGCGCTAACAACTACGGGAAGTCTGCTCGCGTTTGCGAAGCTGCAGGGTTTGGTGCGCGGCACTCCGGTAACTTACAAAGGGCAGAACATTTTCAACATGGCGCTGCTGGTAACGACGGTTGGGATCTTCATTTATCTAATCGTAGTGCCCGGATCGCTGCCACTCTTCTTCGTAATGACGGGGTTGGCGCTGGTGTTTGGATTTCTGCTTGTGATGCCGATTGGCTCTGCCGACATGCCGGTCGTGATGTCGCTATTAAATTCCTATGCAGGATTGGCTTCGGCGGCTACCGGGTTCGTGCTAAACAACAAAGTTCTGATCATCGCCGGCACGCTGGACGGGTTCTCCGGGTTCATTCTTTCTATTTTGATGTGCCGCGCGATGAACCGCTCGATCACAAACGTGCTGTTCGGCGCCTTTGGCAGTGCGGAAACGGCAGCTGCAGGTGGTGCGCAACAAGGCGTCATGCGTGAAGTTAGTTTGGAGGACATCGCGACTCAATTAGCCTACGCACGGCAGGTGGTCTTCGTTCCTGGTTACGGTATGGCCACTGCGCAAGCGCAACATGCCGTGCGCGAACTGGCTAACACGCTGGAAAAGAGAGGCGTCACGGTCAAGTATGGAATTCATCCCGTAGCCGGTCGTATGCCGGGTCACATGAACGTGTTGCTTGCGGAAGCGAATGTGCCTTATTCATCGCTGTACGAGTTGGAACAGATCAACCCCGAGTTTCCGTCCACTGATGTGGCGGTGGTGATTGGCGCGAACGACGTAGTTAATCCGGACGCCCGGGATAACCCGGGCAGCCCTATTGCGGGAATGCCCATCATGGAGGTCGATCGAGCGAAATCTGTGGTGGTATTGAAACGCGGCCAGGGCAAGGGCTTCTCAGGCCTTGAGAATCCTCTCTTCTACAAAGATGTGACTGGCATGCTCTACGGCGATGCGAAAGACACTTTGACCAGAATGATTCAGGCAGTGCAACAGGCCTAAAAACTTTTCCGGTGCTGCTGCGTACTACACCAACCGCTCCCCATCATCTGTTACTGGTACACTTTGATTCAGGAAGTTCAGAGTTCAACCTTTAGGTTGCAGCTTAACGGCACGGACAAGCTAAAGCTGGAACTCTAAACTACTTAAAACTGGAGAGAGCATGCCAAGTTTCCTGATATCGCTGTTGCTTACGAGCGTTCTAATACTGCCGTTTCCTGCCGTTCAGGCCCAATCCCAGAGCGTCAAGGCGAAGAAACCAGTCAAGGCCACAGCGGCCTCCCAAAGAGGAGCAGAGCAGATCACGGCTGCTCAAATTCGTGCTTATCTAAGCTACATCGCTTCTGATGAAATGGAAGGACGCGACACACCCTCACGCGGCCTCGACTTAACGGCAAAGTTTCTGGCGATGAACCTCGCGCATTGGGGACTCAAGCCCGCGGGCGACGACGGAACGTTCTTTCAGAAGATCGCCCTGCGACGCAACCTGATTAATAAGGAAAAGACTCAAGTGCGACTAAACGACCAGAACCTGGCGTTTGGTGAGGATTACATTGCACTGCCAGTCGATGCCGCCGTCAGCGGGCCACTCGTTTTTGCCGGCAATGGATGGTTCATAAAGTCCAAAAACATGGACGCCTACAAAGGCATCGATGCGAAAGGAAAAATTGCCGTCATCTTCACATCGCTTAGCGGACTGCCGCGTGGAGTTAGTTCCTCCGACCTCAGTGGTGGCAAGCCCGGCGAAGATTGGATGGATCCCGGCCAATACGCGCGTAAGCAGGGCGCAGTCGCCACCGTGATAGTTCCGGATTTTCAATTTATGGCTAACTGGGAGCGGAACCGTCAGCGACTCAACGAACGGCCCGCCACGGTGGTTGAGAAGTTTCAACCAGCGGAGACGTCGCGGTTGCCGGGAATCGTGATAACACCCCGGATCGCCAATCTCTTGTTCCAGGGAGAAAAACAGAATGCCACGGCGCTGTTCGAAGCGACCTTCGGCGGAGAGATGCCCGAGCCGTTTGAACTGAGTCCAACCAAGAAGATGAGCATCACCGTTAGTAGCAAGGGAGATCCGATAGCAACACAAAACGTCGTGGCAGTCTTTGAAGGCAGCGATCCCGTGCTCAAAGACGAATACGTAGCCCTCGGTGCGCATTACGACCACGTTGGCATTGGCACGCCTGTTAACGGAGACGCGATTTACAATGGCGCCGACGATGATGGTTCAGGAACGACCGCGTTGCTTGCCATAGCTGAGGCGCTGGCTAAGGCGCCAAACCGACCCAAGCGCTCGGTGCTTTTTAACTGGCACGCGGGCGAAGAGAAAGGACTCTGGGGATCGCGCTACTTCACAGAATATCCGACCATCCCGCTGCAGAAGATCGTGGCCCAAATCAATGTCGATATGATTGGTCGCAGCAAGAAACAGGGCGACACCAACCCTCGCAACAACTCGCTCTCGGGCCCGAATGAGATTTATGTGATTGGCTCAAAGATGATGAGTACGGAACTGGGCGAGTTGACCGAAGCAGTGAACAAAGAGTACTTGAATCTGACGTATAACTATCGCTACGACGATCCAAAAGATCCCAACCGATTCTTCTTCCGCAGCGATCATTACAACTATGCGCGCAAGGGTATTCCCATCGTTTTCTTCTTTGATGGCGAGCACGAAGACTATCACCGTCCTGGCGATGAACCGCAGAAGATTGACTACGAGAAGATGCAGAAGGTTGTGCGTACGATCTACCTGACGATGTGGGAGATTGCGAACAGACCCACCCGGCCCAAAGTTGATAAGCAATTGCCTGCCGAGTTGAACGGGGCAAATTGAGAAGCCACTAGCTCCGGAAAACACTAGTGTGAAACCAAAAGCGCCACGCTAATTTGCAAGTCAGGAAGGGTGGCTTGCCCCCGCTCGAGCGCCAACGGCGCGACTGGTT
>CAZVHN010000521.1:0-6220 GCA_964626895.1 uncultured Chloracidobacterium sp.
AACTACCAGCGCTGCCCGCGGCAGTATTATTTCGATCGTGTTCTGCATGTGCCGGCGGCTGACGAGATGGCTGCGTGGAACGACGCCGAGGCTCCCGAGCCGCCGGCGAATCTGACCGCCACACTGAAAGGCGCTGTCATCCACCGCTTTTGTGAAACCTATTCGATGGGCGACGAGGTGGAAGCCAGACTGCGGCGTAGCCTTGATGACGTGGTTGGCTCGCGCCAGGCGGAACTCGCCGATCGTCTGCTCGATATCGACAGTGAAGAAGCCTTGAAGGAGTTGTTGCCTTTCGCTCGGAATTATCTTTCGAGCGATGTGTTTCAGAGAATTGAGAGAGCAAGGAAGGCGGCAGGAGATGTGTCTACCGGTGTACCTGCGGCCGATCCAGGTCTATGGAGTGAACTCAGTTTTCGTCTGCGCCGTCCGCCGGGTATTCTGACGGGAACGATTGATAAGCTGCTGGTTTCCTCTTCACTAAGTGGAAACGGTTTCGACATCGAGATCATCGACTTCAAAACAAACCGCATCCGAAATAAACCTTCAACGCAGGAGCATGCGTCAACCTCTTCGCTGGGACCGCAGGCGTCCCGCCTGCCGAGCGGCGACGCCGCAACTGGACCTGACACTGCCGTAACCAGGCAGGCGAGACGCCTGCGCTCCCAGCACTCAGCGGCACAGTTCACGTTGGATTTCTCAGAACCAGAACTCGCACAGGAAGAGACAACAACGACCGGTGGGTTCACGGAAAGCGCTTCCCCCTCGCTTGAAGATCAGATTCGTCATGTTGCCTCCGACTATCAACTACAAATGCAGGCTTACGCTCTTGCTGTTCGAGAGCTGATGCCAAACCTTGGAAAAGAGGCGCGGATCAAAGTCACGCTTCATTTTCTCGACCCCAATGTGGAATTTCATCTAACCGAAGATCTGCTGGAGACTGAGGCGTGCGCACGCGCAATTGACCAGGCTTTTCTACAACTCATCTCAGCAGGCGAGCCTGAACATTTTCCAGTGCGGCAGGCCACTCACTGCCGCAGGTGCAACTTTTTACAGATCTGCGCCGGCGGACGTGCGTGGATTGCTCAGAACAGGATTGCGCGTTAGCGACCGGCTTGACGATCATTGTAGGGGTGCCCCTCCGTGGGCACCCCGAGTTGCGGTGATGACGGGATCTCGATAGAGGTGAGTTGCGGAAGACGCAGGGCGGCGAACGGAGTGCTCATCAGTACAAGAACCCCGTAAAGGGATAAAACTGTGGCCTTGTCACGTGTCCTGCTTTGACCGGGTTCATGGCTATATAATCCAGGTTCTCCTGAAGGTCGGTGTCATTTCTGATGACATGATCGAAGAATTTCTCCTGCCATAAACTCTTCCTTAGAAACTGTTGCGGCTTCAATCGTGGCCAGTTCTTCAGTCTTACTATTTCTTGGCGTAGCGTCGCGCGCCACTCCATCAAGGCAGCGAGTAGCGGTCGGGATTTGTTTGGATCCGCCTTCTCAACGAACGCTGACGGCAGACAGACCTTTTGAGACTCAACAACTTCGCGACTACGCTTCCAGTAGAGTTGTGTTGTGTAACTTTTGAACCTGCCGAGCAGAGTTCGAAGATTGCGTTCAGGCTGCCGCACACCGGCCAAAAGATGCAGATGGTCCGGCATGAGGGTAAAAGCTCTGACTCGCATGTAACTCAATGTCTGTTCACTGAGTAGGGAAGCCAGAACACTCTTTGCCAAGCTCACATCGGCAAAGAGCGGCCGACGCAAATCACTGACTAGCGTTATAGCGCAGAGTTGAAAAATGGAGTCGTAGTCGTAACCGAGCAACCGGAGAGTGTTGTAACGACGCGGATATGGAAAATCCGAGAACTGAGGCATGGTGAGGGACCTCGCGCGTGAGTAGAGTTTGAAAATCGCGGCACATGTTATAGAGGACCGGTAACAAGCGTCAATGATTCATTAGACGGGGCGCGTAACAAAGACGCGGGCGGCCAAGGAGGGGGCACCCCTACGTCGCGGTGATGAAGGTGATCTCAAAAGGGGTGAGTACCGGAAGACGCGGGCGGCCACGGAGGGACGCCCCTACAACGCTCGCCTAAGTGTCTTCAAGAATGTATTCTGTGCCAGACAAGTACGGAACAAATGAGCAAAACAAGCAACGCAGAGGTGGGGCAGCGGGCGCCCGATTTCAGGCTCCGCGACGGATCAGATCAGGAGTGGGCGCTGGCGCAGCAACGAGGCAAGGTTGTCGTGCTGCTCTTCTATCCGGGGGACGAAACACCGATCTGCACCCGGCAGATGTGTTCCGTGCGCGATCGTTGGGACGACTACTCAGCAACCGGCGCCGAGGTTTTAGGTATTTCTACTGACTCGGTCGAATCGCATAAGAAGTTTGCCGAGCATCACGATCTGCCTCTGCGACTGCTGTCAGATGCGGGCGGCGACGTGGCGCGCATGTATGGCGCGCAATCGCTGATTCCAGGTAAAGTCGCGCGCTCGGTTTTTGTAATAGATGCGAATGGCATTGTTCGTTATCGTGACGTGCGCCCACTCGGTCTCTTTCGTCCCAAGGATGAAGATGTCATACGGGCAATTCGCGAAGCACAAGGAAAGCAGTGGGCAATGGGCAGTGAACAGTAGAGGCAGGAGCAGGAGGCAGGAGGCAGGAGGCAGTCAGAGTCGGCAGTGGTTGTAGGCAATTTGTTTGATTGTGTTTCCGGCACCCGACACTCTGGCACCCGGCCACCTGGCACCTGAGAGGAGAATTTTGATGGCTGAATCAATGAAGTGCAAACACTGTGGACAGAAGCGTCCTGGGCTCGGGTTCGCTCCGTTTCCCAACGAACTGGGACAAAGAATCGCAACCGAGATCTGCCAACCGTGTTGGAGTGTCTGGCTCCAGAAGCAGACTCAAATCATCAATCATTACGGCCTCGATCTTACCAACCCCGATGCGCAAAACTTTCTATTTGATAACATCAAGGGGTTTCTCTTCAGCGAAGTTTCTCAGTCGGCCGAAATCGACACTTCCAAAGAAGGCAGCGTGAAGTGGTAAGAAAGGGGAGATGGGGAGATGGGGAGACGGGGAGACGGGGCGAAAGGGAGACGGCCCTTTCCCCTTTTCCATTTCTACGCTAAGCTTTCGCCACTCTTTCAAAACACAGGGGCTCGCTGGCGCTCTTCTTGCTGGCGAACACGCGTCGCAATACCACTTTGACGAGGATTGGATCGCCTATGCCAGCCATCCGTTTGCGGATTCTTGCCGCCCTGCTCGCTTCTGCTTTCGTTGTTATTCCACCACCCCCCTTCGTTACTGCTCAGCGCAGCGCGGTTGATACGTACGCCATTACCAACGCGCGAGTCGTCACCGTCGCTGGACCCATAATTGATCGTGGCACCGTGGTGATTCGCGATGGCTTGATTGACGCGGTGGGTGCAAACGTTACCGCACCCCCCGACGCGCGCGTAATCGATGGCACGGGCCTAACGGTTTATCCAGGGCTAATCGATTCCAGCACCGCCCTCGGGATGCCACAGCCTTCACTGACTCCCACGCCGTCGCCCGGTGGCGCGGGTGCTGGGTTCGGCCAGGTTCGGCCACAAACGAGCGCCATCAGCGCACTCAACTCACCGCAACCTCCGGGCTTGCAGCCGGAAGTGCTGGCCGAGGACTTTATCAAGCCCGGCGGCGAGCAGATCGAAGCCGCACGCAACGCTGGAATCACAACCGCATTAACTGCGCCGCGCCAGGGGATATGGTTGGGCCAGTCTGCCCTGATCAATCTTGCCGGTGACACGCCGCAGCAGATGATTGTGCGCTCCCCGGTGGCCCTGCACGTCGGTTTCACACCCTTGCGCACTGGCACCTATCCCAACTCGCTGATGGGCGTATTTGCCTCGTTACGTCAGATGCTGCTCGATGCTCAGCGCTATCGTCAGGCGCAGCAAACCTACGAACGTTCACCGCGGGGAATGCGGCGTCCGAACCAGGACCGGGCCCTGGCCGCCTTGCTCCCAGTCCTCGACGGCACCATGCCGGTTGTAATGTACGCAGATCGCGAGCGGGAGATTGCTCGAGCGTTGGATCTCGCTCAGGAGTTCAAACTGCGGCCGATCATCGCCGGAGGGCTGGAGGCAGGGAAAGTTGCGGATCGTCTGCGCGAAAGCAAAGTCCCGGTGCTGCTCTCACTCAATTTCCCGCGACGCACCACGGCCGCCTTGCCGGAAGCTGATGCGGAACCCGTTAGAATTTTGCGCGAACGAGTTGAAGCGCCAAAGACAGCCGCGAAGCTGGTGGCCGCACGTGTTCCGTTTGCCTTTCAATCCGGCGCTCTGACAAACATGGCCGACTTCTCGGCCAACCTGATTCGCGCCATCGAGAATGGCCTTTCCCGCGACGATGCCCTGCGCGCCCTGACGATCTGGCCGGCACAGATTCTGGGTGTTGCCGATCGACTCGGGACAATTGAAGCCGGCAAGATTGCCAACCTTACGATCACACGCGGAGATCTCTTCGATCGGAATCCCAGGATCTCTCACGTGTTTATCGATGGTCGTTCCATTGACTTGCGACCAGAGGCGGGCGCGGCCACGGGTACATGGACGATAAACGTCAATCTTGGCTCTGGCGACATTGCGGTCACTCTCGTTCTCCAACAGGAAGGTGAACGATTGCGCGGATCGATCCAGGGTGGTTTAGGCAGCGGCGAGATTGCCAACGCCTCAACCGGCGCCGGTGGGGACCTTCGGTTTACTGTGCCCGCGACGTTTGAAGGTCAAACCGCGGAAGCAACATTCGCCGGAAGAATTACCGGCAGCGAAATGCAAGGCACGGTGAATGTAGTCGGTCGCGCGCCCGGTTCTTTTACCGGAACACGCGAAAGTGCTCCAACTCCGCCGGCCGCAGCGCCTACGCCTGCAGCCGAGTTACAAGCTGCCGTTAGTCTTTTCGGATCGCGGTGTGAAATTTCGAGAGACCGCTCGACTACAGAACCGAGGAGCGGTAGCGACCGGGTCCGGATTGAATGGTAGACCGATGTCAGGCAATTTGCTCCTTCAAACACCTGAAACATTATGATCTGGCTAGCGACCAACGTTTTCTGTACGTGAGTAGTATTGCAGCCGAACCCGGTCGCTACCGCTCCTCGGTTCTGTAGTTGAGTGGCGCCTTGGAAGTGCAGTAATGTGCCAAGTTTTCAAATTAGGACACCACCCTCTGTTCACCGGGACTCGTCAAAGATGAAAGGGACGTAATGATGAGACGTTTACTCGCTCACTTCCTGACCTGCTCGCTGATAGCCGGGTTCTTGTTGCCGGAAACCTTTGCGCAGGGTCGAGCTAGCACTCCGGACACACTCATTCGCAATGCGACCGTGCTCACCATAACGCGCGGAACAATGCCGAATGCTGACGTGCTGATACGCAATGGAAAGATTGCCGCTGTCGGGAGAAACCTGAACGGGGGAAATGCCCGGGTGATCGACGCAACCGGCAAATACCTGATGCCGGGAATTGTCGACTGCCATTCCCACTCCATGCTCGACGCCATTAATGAAGGCAGCCTGTCCGTTACGTCGATGACCCGCATGAATGACGTGCTCAATCCAAACGATGTGGACCTTTACCGTGCGTTGGCGGGTGGAGTGACTGCCCTGAACCTCCTGCATGGCTCGGCCAACGCAATCGGTGGCCAGAACACGGTAGTCAAGATCAAATACGGCCGGCCGGTGGAGGAGTTCTTCTTTCCAGGTGCGATGCCGGGAATCAAGTTTGCGCTCGGTGAGAATCCTAAACGCTCGAGCTTTAATCCTCAGCCGGGACAACAGCGGCGTTATCCGGCCACGCGTATGGGGGTCGAGGAAGTGATTCGTGAAGCTTTCACGCGGGCTCGCGATTATAAGAAGACCTGGGACGAGTATCGTGCGGGCCTCGCACGTGGCGACCAGAACTTGATTCCGCCGCGGCGTGATCTTCAGCTCGAGCCGTTGGTCGAGGTGATGGAAGGCAAGCGCTACGTTCACGCGCATTGCTACCGCGCGGACGAAATTCTGATGCTCATCAATCTGGCAAATGAGTTTGGTTTCAAGATCAAAACATTCCAGCACACGCTGGAAGGCTACAAAGTGGCGAAGGAAATCGCTCAGCACGGCGCCGGCGCTTCTATTTTTGCCGACAACTGGTCATACAAGATCGAAGCCTACGACGCAATTCCTTACAACGCCGCCA
>CAZVHN010000522.1:0-4427 GCA_964626895.1 uncultured Chloracidobacterium sp.
CAGATGTGATCATTTCTCATTTGTCATAATTTTTCATTTGCCATCGAAAGACAAAAACGGACTCAACGTTCTAGCACGCGAGTCCGTTTCCCGTTAGTCATTGTCCTGCAATGCCAAATGAAAAATGAGAAATGACAAATGGAAAATGCTTTCTCCTGCCTCCTGCTCCTGCCTCCTGCTCCTCTGCCTACTGCACTTTATCCACTGGCAGTCCTGCGTTTTTCCACGCCTCCATTCCACCCAGCAAGGCCGCTGCGTTTTCAATACCTTTTTTTCTGAGGTCAAGCACCGCACCGGCGCTCGTCTGTTCGCTTGGTCAAGAGCAGTACGTGACAATTGTCTTGTCACGCGGTAATTCCTTTGAGCGCTCCGCTATCTGGGTGTTGGGAATAAGTTTCGCACCGCGGACATGACCCAAGTTGTATGCAGCCTCGTTGCGCACATCAACTACATACGCCTGGCCCTTGCTGAGCAAATCCTGTAGCTCAACCGTGGTGATGCGACGTACGCCGTCAGCAGGCACTCCTGCAGCGGGAGGGACCTTAGGCTTGGCAGGCGTCGCCGGGGTCGAGCTCGAAGCCGCTCTGTTTGGCGAATCCGCCGAGTTACAAGCGATCAGCGCAAAAGCAGCGAGGCTCGCAAGTGCAAATGAAATAAGAAGACGCATGAAGATAGCCTCCAGTAAGTGGACCGTAATAGGTGACATACAAAAACCTAGATCACTGTTAATTTCATACGCTGGCTCAGTTTTGTCAATGAGCGCCGCGGCTCGGGCCTCGTTCAAGAAGTTCAGAGTTCGAGCTTTAGCTTGTCCGCACCGCTAAGCCGCAACCTAAAGGTCGAACTCTGAACTTCCGGCCTCACGATGAACCAGTAATGGCAACTCAACCTTCGTATTTTCTTTCCCGCCCTGCGTGGTATAGTCTGCGCTCGCAAAATAGAAGCGCGACGGAGCATCAATGGTCGACGAGCCTCAGTCCGAGATCCAGTCTCAGCCCGTGCAGTGGGCCAAGGTTATAGACAACACTCGCTGCATTGGCTGCCATGCCTGCACGACCGCCTGCAAGTCTGAGAATCTCGTGCCGCTTTCAGTCACCCGCACTTACGTCAAGCACGTCGACATTGGCGTGTTTCCGCAAACTCGGCGGGCGCATCAGGTGACTCGTTGCAATCAATGCGCACATGCCCCGTGCGTCACAGCTTGCCCCACTACAGCGATGTTCAAACGCGCGGATGGCATTGTCGATTTCGACAAGTCGATCTGCATTGGTTGCAAAGCATGCATGGCCGCTTGTCCGTACGACGCCATTTTTATCAACCCGGAAGATCACTCGGCTGAGAAGTGTAACTTCTGCGCTCACCGCATCGACATGGGACTCGAACCGGCGTGCGTGGTTGTTTGTCCCACCCAGGCAATCCTCATTGGCGATATGAATGATTCAGATTCTTATGTCGCTCAGATTATTAATCGGGAACCGGTAACGGTGCGGCGTCCCGAGAAGGAAACCCTACCCAAGCTCTTCTACAAAGGAGCTCATCAGGCGACGCTCGATCCACTCGCCGCGCGGCGTCCGGAAGCCGGACTTTTCATGTGGAGCGAGCAACAGCAAGACAGCACGCACGTGGTGTCGGGAAATCCGAATTACAACAATAGCTCCGCCGCGGCGCTACTCTCGTATGACGTTGCACACTCAATACCCTGGGACTGGAAGGTCAGTCTTTACACCTGGACCAAAGGGATCGCCGCAGGGGCTTACTTAATTCCGCTGTTACTCGTCCTGTTTGGCTTCCTGCGACCGGAAAGCACGATCTGGTTATGGGTGGCGCCGGTGCTGGCGGGGGCCTTTCTGGCAGCTACGGGCGGCTTGTTGATTCTGGATCTGGAACACCCGGAACGCTTTCACCTGATTTTCACCCGGCCGCAGTGGCGCAGCTGGCTCGTCAAAGGCGCATTCATTATTGCCGGCTATACACTCGTCCTGGCTGTCCACTTTACCGCGAGCTGGTTCCACGCGTATTCCCTACATCGCTGGCTGATGATTCCGGGACTTCCTCTCGCTGTTTTGACTGCGGTCTACACAGCCTACTTGTTTGCCCAGGCGAAGGCGCGCGACATGTGGCAAAACCCTTTGCTGCCACCGCACCTGATGGTCCAGGCGCTGTTGGTTGGCTCCGCGGCGCTTTTACCTTTCGCAGTTCGACTGGAGCCGGCAACGCAGCTTGATCGCGGAGTTGCCCTGCCCTTGCTCTGGATCCTCGCCCTCACGAGTTTGTTGCATGTGCTCATGATCTGGGGCGAAGTTTCACTAACGCATGCGACAGCACATGCTCGGCTTGCGGTTTGGGAGATGGTGAGTGGACGCTACAAGAGCGACTTCTGGGTCGGCCTGGTGCTTTCGATTCTCGGCGGTCTGATTCCCTGGCTCGCGCTGCTTGAGGTTGTCAGCAGTTCGCTTGGCGTCGGCGCTGCGCCCATGGCCTTGATTGGATTGATGCTTTACGAGAACGCTTACGTGCAGGCCGGGCAATCAGTGCCGCTGGCGTGAGCGCTGGGGGCGTATAATAATCGAGTGGCCTCCCGAAAGCACCGGCGTTAGAATAGGCATGCATCTTAGTCTCAAAAATAGAGAAAACCACCTCACGAAAGGAATTACCAGTGAGCTTTGAACAAATGCAGTCCACCATGCAGTTCATCGTTGAGCAGCAAGCGCAGCACGCTGTCCTTATGCACAAGTATGAAGAACGAGTGGGACGGTTGGAGGACGCCTTCGTCACGCTTACCGAGCTGTCACGCAACGTAGACGAACGAATAGATTCGCATGACGAACGAATGGATTCGCTTGACGAGCATCTGAAAACACAAATGGAAAGCCTTCACGCTTACCTACAGGCCCAGAGCGAAGACTTTTACGCTCGTCTCGCCGCAAGTAAGGTGGACATCGACGCTCACCTAGCTGCCTCAAGGGAAGAGTTTGACCGGCATCTCCGTGCATCCACTGAGAGGAGTAGGGTTATTGATCAGAGACTGGCCAAGCTGTCAGATCTTGTGGAGCGAAACGTGCGACGACGGAAAGAAGAACTATGACAGGACTAATGCCTGGAATGGGTACCTAGGCCCACCCGCTACCGAGACCGTGTGAAAACTCGAAAGTCGATTCTCACAAAGGTGGTTTCACGCAAAGACGCAAAGAGGGCAAAGGCGCAAAGATATGAGATGTCGTAGCGATGAACCCGTTTGCAAGAGGCGTTTCTTTGCGTCTTTGCCCCCTTTGCGTCTTTGCGTGAAACCGGCTTTCGTTAGCGTAAATGTTCGAGTTTTTCACACAATCTCTACCGCGTGCTGGTACTGACCTCATGAGACCGCGGCGTGAGCGATAAATACGAAATGAAAACCAATCTTCTAATGCTAGCTCTGGTTTTACTGATCGCTTCATTCTCAACAGTGAGCGTTGATGCTCAAAGACTCGAACAAAAAGGGCAGCGGACAGTTGCGGTCACGATTGACGATCTCCCGGTTATATCCTTACGTAACGACCTAACAACGCAGACGTCCATCACTCGCAGACTACTCCAGGCCATTAGATCGCACCGGGTCCCCGCGATCGGTTTCGTAAACGAGATTAAGCTCTTGACGAATGGCCAACGGGACGAAAGGCGGGTGGCGCTTTTACGGATGTGGCTCGATGCAGGTCTGGATCTGGGCAATCACAGCTTTTCCCATCCAGATCTTCATCGCATCCCGCTCGATACTTTTAAAGAGGACGTGATACGCGGTGAGGAAGTTATCACCAGATTGCTTAAAGCTAAGGGTCGGACGCTGCGCTATTTTCGTCATCCGTTTCTCCATTCCGGGAACAACCTCGAAACCAAACGCGAATTTGAAAAGTTTCTGGCGGAACGTGGTTATCGCATTGCGCCGGTAACCATCGATAACTCCGAGTGGATTTTCGCCCGTGCTTACGAAAACGCCCAAGTGCGTGGTGATAAGCAAGTGGCCAAGCGCGTTGCGGAAGCTTACATTCCTTACATGGACAAGAAGTTTGCTTACTTCGAGCAGCAGTCGATGGCGCTGTTTGGTTACGAGATGAAGCAGGTTCTGCTAATTCACGCCAACGCGCTAAACGCCGACCATTTTGACAAACTGGCTCGAATGATTGAGAAGCGCGGCTACCAATTCATCTCCCTCGATGAGGCGCTCACAGATAAAGGTTACACTTCACCCGATGCGGATGCTGGGCCTGGCGGCATCACCTGGATTCATCGCTGGGCAATAACAGCGGGGAAGGACGACGACTTTTTCCGAGGCGAGCCGCTAACGCCTGCCTTCGTGTTGAAGGAAGCAGGGATCGCGGCGGAGTAGGTTTTCAATCACTGGCTGAGTCCTCACCACCAGGGGTAATATGTTCTCACACCAAACTGATGGCTGA